>NZ_WBKS01000026.1:0-54886 GCF_008868145.1 Micromonospora sp. AMSO1212t | reverse complement strand
GGGACAGGTGGGGGTGGGCGGCCGGGCCGGGTCGCCACGGGCCGGGCTCCAGATCGGTGTCCGGCCAGGGCAGGGCCGGGGCGGCCGGGCGGTCCCAGCCACGCGACTCGGTGTTGCCGTAGGGGTCGGGGTGGGACATCACGCACCGGCAGCCGGTACGAGAGCCACCACATGACGCAAGACCAAGACCATCCCCTACCGGCGTGAGACTTCCTGTTTTACCGACCGACGGCCGGGCGACTCCCGCCGTTCACCCCGTGGTGGTCGGGAATCGTGCCGAGCCTACTGCACCCGCCGCAGCGCCGAGGGTGTGCGCCGCCGGGCACGACGACGGCACCGGGCCGCCGCCCGGGCGGGCGACGGCGGCGCGGTGCCGTGCGAGGTACGCGGGTGCTCAGACCTCGAGCAGCTCGCTCTCCTTGTGCTTGACCAGCTCGTCGACGTTGGCGACGAAGCGCTGGGTCAGGTCGTCCAGCTCCTTCTCCGCGCGCCGGCCCTCGTCCTCGCCGACCTCGCCGTCCTTGACCAGGCGGTCCAGCTCTTCCTTGGCCTTGCGGCGGATGTTGCGGACGGCGACCTTGGCCTCCTCGCCCTTCTGCCGGGCGACCTTGATCATGTCGCGGCGCCGCTCCTCGGTCATCTGCGGCAGGACGATGCGGAGCTGGTTGCCCTCGTTGTTCGGGTTGGCCCCGAGGTCCGAGTCACGGATCGCCTTCTCCATGGCGCCCAGCTGCGAGTTGTCGTACGGCTTGATGATCACCATGCGCGGCTCGGGCACCGCGATGGACGCCATCTGCGGCAGCGGGGTCGGGCTGCCGTAGTAGTCGATGACGATCCGGGAGAACATGGCGGCGTTGGCGCGTCCGGTACGGATGCCGCCGAACTCCTCCTTGGCGTGCTCGATGGCACGCTCCATCTTCTCCTCCGCCTCGAGGAGGGTGTCGTCGATCACCGGTCTCCTCGCCTCCTTCTGTCGCTCGTCGTGTGTGGTGCGGGTGCTGCCGTGGCAGAGGGACCGCTGCCGGTCCGGCGGGCCGGTCAGGCGGTGATCAGGGTGCCGATCTTCTCGCCGCCGACGGCCCGGACGATGGTGTCGTCGCCCTGGGCGCCGAAGACCAGCATCGGCAGGCCGTTCTCCATGCAGAGGCTGAACGCGGCGGCGTCGGCCACCCGCAGGTTACGGCGCAGCACCTCGGAGAAGGTGATCGAGTCGAGCTTGCTCGCGGTCGGGTCGATCCGGGGGTCGGCGGTGTAGACGGCGTCCACGCCGTTCTTGCTCATCAGCACCACGTCCGCGCGGATCTCCAGCGCCCGCTGGGCGGCCACCGTGTCGGTGGAGAAGTACGGCATGCCGGCGCCGGCGCCGAAGATGACCACGCGGCCCTTCTCCAGGTGCCGGATCGCGCGCAGCGGGATGTACGGCTCGGCGACCTGGGCCATGGTGATCGCGCTCTGCACCCGGGTCTCGATGCCCTCCTTCTCCAGGAAGTCCTGGAGGGCCAGGCAGTTCATGACCGTGCCGAGCATGCCCATGTAGTCGGCGCGGGCGCGGTCCATGCCGCGCTTCTGCAGTTCGGCGCCGCGGAAGAAGTTGCCGCCGCCGACCACCACGGAGACCTGCACGCCGCGGCGTACCACGGTGGCGATCTGGCGGGCGATGCCCTGCACGACGTCGGGGTCGACGCCGATCGCGCCGCCGCCGAAGACCTCACCGGAGAGCTTCAGCACCACCCGGCGGGACCGACCGGGCGGAGGGGCGGTCGGGTCCTCCGCCGCCAGGCTCCGGTCACTCACAACCTGCGTCATCCGCCCCGCCCCTTCTCCCCGCGCATCGCGCGAGCGTCGCGTACGTGCCCCTGCCGACCCTATGTGACGAGGAGGCCGCGGTGCCTGTCGCGTACACCGGCGGCCTCCTCGTCGACGTTCTCCCCTGTGCCCGGGCCGGACGGCCCGGTGCGGCGGCTCAGGCCTGGCCGACCTCGAACCGCAGGAAGCGGGTCACCTCGATGCCGGCGTCGGCCAGCACCTGCTTGACGGTCTTCTTGTTGTCGGCGACCGACGCCTGCTCCAGCAGGACGAAGTCCTTGAAGAAGGCGTTGACCCGGCCCTCGACGATCTTCGGCAGCGCCGCCGCGGGCTTGTTCTCCTCGCGGGCGGTCTGCTCGGCGATGCGCCGCTCGGACTCGACGGTCTCGGCCGGCACCTCGTCACGGGTCAGGTACTTCGGCCGCATCGCGGCGATCTGCATCGCCACGGCGCGCGCATCCGAGGCAGCGGCCTCGTCGTCCGCCACCGACTGGCCGGCGCTCGCGCCGGCGGTGCCGGTGAACTCGACCAGCACGCCGACCGCCGGGGGCAGGTCCTGGCTCTTGCGGTGCATGTAGACCGCGGTGGTGCCGTCCAGCTTGGCGAAGCGGTTGAGCACCAGCTTCTCGCCGATCTTGGCGGACTGCTCCTGGATCAGGTCGGCCACGCTCTTGCCGTCGATGCTGCTGGCGAGCAGCTCCTCGGCGTTGGTGGCGCCGCTGGCCACGCCGTGCTCGACGAGCTGCTGGGCCAGCGCGATGAAGGCGTCGTTCTTGGCGACGAAGTCGGTCTCGCAGTTGAGCTCGAGCAGCGCCTGACCGGAGTGGGCGATGAGGCCGTTGGCGGCGGTGCGCCCGGCCCGCTTGCCGACGTCCTTGGCGCCCTTGACGCGCAGGATCTCGACGGCCTTGTCGAAGTCGCCCTCGGCCTCGGTCAGCGCCTTCTTGGAGTCCATCATGCCGGCGCCGGTGAGGTCGCGGAGCTTCTTGACGTCCGCGGCGGTGAAGTTGGACATGACTCTCTCTTCGGTGTCAGTGAGGTGGTCTGGGGTGCTGGTTACCCGATTCCGGGCCGGTTCTGCCCGGCGTACCCGTCGCGCCCCACCGCCGGGAATCGCCGACGGTGGGGACGCGACGGCGAGATCACTCCGCGGCGGCGGTCGCCGGCTGCTCGGCGGCGGGCGCGGGCTGCTCGGCGGCGGGCGCGGGCTGCTCCGTGGCGGCGGTCGCCGGCTGCTCGGCAGCGGCGGTCGCCGGCTGCTCGTCGGCCTTCTTCGGCTCCTCGAGCAGCTCGCGCTCCCACTCGGCCAGCGGCTCGTCGGCGCCGACCTGGCCGGCCTCGGGCTTCTCGTCCGCGCCCCGGTTACGGCCGGAGCGGGCGATCAGACCGTCGGCGACGGCGGCGGCGACGACCCTGGTCAGCAGCTCGGCCGAGCGGATGGCGTCGTCGTTGCCCGGGATCGGGAAGTCGACCTCGTCCGGGTCGCAGTTGGTGTCGAGCACCGCGATCACCGGGATGCCCAGCTTGCGAGCCTCGTCGACGGCGATGTGCTCCTTCTTGGTGTCGACGATCCACACCGCGGCGGGGAGCTTCTGCATGTCCCGCAGACCACCGAGGGTCTTGGTGAGCTTGATCTTCTCGCGGGAGAGCTGGAGCGTCTCCTTCTTGGTGTAACCGGCGGCGGTGCCGCTCAGGTCACCCAGGGCCTCCAGCTCCTTCATCCGCTGCAGCCGCTTGTACACGGTCTGGAAGTTGGTCAGCATGCCACCGAGCCAGCGGTGGTTGACGTACGGCTGGCCGACCCGGGTCGCCTGCTCGGCGATGGCCTCCTGGGCCTGCTTCTTGGTGCCGACGAACAGGATGCTGCCGCCGCCCGCGACGGTGGTGCGCACGAACTCGTACGCCTTCTCGATGTAGTCGAGCGTCTGGCGCAGGTCGATGATGTAGATACCGTTGCGCTCGGTGAAGATGAAGCGCTTCATCTTCGGGTTCCAGCGCCGGGTCTGGTGCCCGAAGTGCACACCGCTTTCCAGCAGCTGACGCATGGTCACGACGGCCATGGTGGGTTACTCCTACGTTGTCCCTGGTTGTCCGTCCGGCCGGCGGCCGGACGCCTGGCGCCCGGTCGCCGGCCAGGGTGGGCCCGGTAAGTCAGACCGGGACCAGGGAGGCCGTCGCCCCACGGAGGAGACCGTGGAGAGGGCACGCGAGGTCGACCGCGCGAGGCGGTCGCCAGTCGACCAGTGTACGCGCCCTCTCCGCTGCACGACCCCCGGGTGCGGAGCACGCCCGTGGTGTGCGGACTGCGGCCCGCGGTCAGCCGGCGGCGAGGGCGGCGGCGAGGAAGAGCACCAGGCCGACGGTCAGGTACGCCGTCGGCGGGCGCAGCCAGCCCCGGCTGCCGTCGGCGAGCGCCAGCCCGCCGGTACGCAGCCCGTACAGGCCGGTGCCGAAGATCGGCAGCCCGACCACCAGGAAAATGCCCACCACGACGTGCGACGTCGACACCGGGTCGCCGAACAGGCCGTGCAGCAACACCCGCACCGCCGGCACCTCCAGCACCAGCACCATCACCGCCAGCAGCACCGCCAGCGCGGGACGCCGGGTCCGGTAGACGCCGTCACCGGGCGGCGGCCCGTCCGGACGCGGCAGCACCGCGGGCATCGGACCGGTCGGCATCTCCAGCGGGTTCGGGGTCGCCATCGGCTGGGCCGGGCCACCCGGACGCTCACCGATCCGCAGCGGGGTGGCCTCACCGGGGTTCAGCCGCGCCGCGGCGGTCGGTTCGGCTCCTCCGTCCGGGCCCGTGGTTCCCGGTGCCGCCTCGACGACCGGGTAGCCGCCGATCGGGCTGAGCCGTGGCTTGTCGACGCCGCCGACAGCGCTCCGGGCGTCGACGCCAGGGCCGCCGGCCGGGTCGCTGCCGTGGGCGATGAGGCCGTACGGGTCGGTGCCGGCCGGGGCCGCGCCGGTCAGCGGGGCGGTCGCCGGCGTACCGAGCGAACTCGACAGCGGGTTCCCGTGCGCGGCGGTGCCGAGCGCGTCGACGCCGCTGCGGGACACCGCGCCGAGCGGGTCGTCCGCACCACGGGCCGCCGACTCGCGAGCCGCGCGACGGCCGGCGCGCGACCCGGGCAGCTCACCGGAGACCTCCGGGTCATCCGGCCGCTGCGACCGCCAGCTGCTCGTGTCGTCCACCAGCGGATCGGCGGAAGAGTACCGGCCCGGCTCGGCGTACCGGTTCTCACCGGCGCGCTGCTCGGGCGTGCCGTAGTCGTCGTCGCGGTAGCGGGGCTCGCCCGCGGCGCGCCAGTCCGACTCGTATCCCCGGTCGCCCCATCGCGACCCCTGCTCATCCTCGGAATAGCTCCGTCGTCCGTCCACGACCGGCACGGTATGCGACACGCACCAGCCGCGCCATTCGGGTCACCCGGGGATCGGCCCAGGTCAGCGCCGATATCGCCGGGTCGCCGACGGGACACGGTCAGTAGCCGTACGGCGTGAACGTCGGTGCGACGTCCGGGTACGGGAAGTCGTCGGCGAAAGCGGGCACCACCCACTCGCGGTTCAGCACGGCGACCAGGAAGTGAGCCAGGCAACCGTCGAACAGGTGCCACTCGCCGAAGTCCCTGGCCCCGTTCACGGTCACCCGCCACCGGTCCGGCGCGCTGCCCGGCTCGCGCAGCCAGTAGACCGTGTCCCCGTTGTCGGTCAGTGCGACCGCCGTCAGATTGTCGACCGGCGCGGGTAGCGCCTCACCGCTCGACGCGTACGCGCGCACCGTGTCGGCGGCCTCGGCGACACCGCGCGAGAGGTCCAGCCGCGGCACCGGATGACCGGGCGCGAGCACCGCCAGGAAGTCGTCGAACCTACCCGGGCCGTACCGGTCGACGAGATCCTTGTAGTCGCCGGGGAGCGCGAAGCCGAGCGAGCGCTCCACCGCCGGCCAGTTCGGCGGCGCGCTCAGCCGGGCGGGAGGCGGCACCATCCGCGCGAGCCGCTCGACGTACTGATTCATGCGAGTCTGAAGTCACTTCTGGTGACCCCGTACTCGTCGGGCACCACCAGGCAGCTGAATCGCCGGCCCGGGAGGCCGGACTCCTCGACACCCAGATTCAGGGCGAGCACGGCCGCATCCGTCTTCCGAAGCCTGGATCCGGCGTCCGCCTCGCGGAACTCCGCGATCCCGCCCCGCGTACCGACCACGACGTATTCGACTCTCCGGCCGGCGCCGTGTCCGTCGCGGTCATGGCGGGCATCCTGCAGCTGCCCACAGATGCCGCAGGTCGAAGCGTCGATGGACGTGTTCCGAGCCGTCACGGCGTTCCCTTCGCGGTCGCGTCGGCTCATCATGCCTCCGCATGGCCGCTCCGTAGCCGATCGGGCTCATGATCGTCGTTCCGTCCACAGGCGGCACCTTGTCCACAGGGCGGCCCTTCACGGCGCCCCTGATCGCGGCCGCCGGTCGCATCCTGGCCGGCATGACGAACCGGAACCGAGCCGTCGGAGCGTACGGCGAGCGGTGCGCGCTACGGCACCTGATCGAGACGGGCCTGCGCCCGGTCGCCCGCAACTGGCGCTGCCCCGAGGGCGAGATCGACATCATCGCCTGGGAGGGTCCGGTCCTCGCCATCTGCGAGGTCAAGACCCGCCGTGGCGAGCAGTTCGGCTCCCCCGCCGAGGCCGTCGTGCACGCCAAGGCCCGCCGGCTGCGCGGCCTGGCCGCGCGCTGGCTCGCCGAGACCGGCACCACCGCCGCCGAGGTCCGCTTCGACGTGCTCTCCGTCCGGCTCCCGGTCACCGGCCCCGCCCGCGTCGAGCACCTCCGCGGCGCGTTCTGACATGGGGTACGCGAAAGTGCTGAGCGTCGGCCTGGCCGGAGTCGCCGGGCATCTCGTCGAGGTCGAGGCCGACCTGGCTCCCGGCCTGCCCGCCGTGATCATCTCCGGCCTGCCGGACACCGCGCTGCACGAGGCGCGCGACCGGGTCCGCGCCGCGATCGTCAACTCCGGCCAGAAATGGCCCAACCGCCGCATCACGCTCAACCTGCTCCCCGCCACCCTGCCCAAGTACGGCTCGGCGTTCGACCTCGCCATCGCGCTCGCCGTCCTGGCCGGCTCGGGTGAGCTGCCGCCGGTCGCCCTGGACGCCACGGTCGTGCTCGGCGAACTCGGCCTCGACGGCGCGGTACGCCCCGTCCGCGGCACGCTGCCCATGGTCGCCGCCGCCGCCCGCGCCGGGCACACCCGCGTCGTCGTGCCCGCCGGCAACGCCGCCGAGGCCGCAGTCATCCCCGGCGTACGGGTGCACGCGGTCGACACGCTGCACCGGCTCGTCGCCCACGTCCGCGACGGCAGTCCACTGCTCGCCCCACCCGCCCACGTCCCGGCCGACGGCCCGGCCGGGCCCGACCTCGTCGACGTGGCAGGGCAACCGCTCGGGCGGCGCGCCCTGGAGATCGCCGCCGCCGGGGGCCACCACCTCGCCCTGTTCGGTCCGCCCGGCGCCGGCAAGACCATGCTCGCCGAGCGACTGCCGTCGATCCTGCCCGCACTGGACGACGAGGCCGCCCTGGAGGTCACCGCGCTGCACTCGATCGCCGGCCTGCTGCCGCCCGGCGGCGGGCTGCTGCGCCGTCCCCCGTTCCAGGCGCCGCACCACACGGCCACGGTGCCCGCGCTCGTCGGAGGCGGCTCCGGGCTGGCCCGGCCCGGCGCGGTGTCGCTCGCCCACCGCGGGGTCCTGTTCCTGGACGAGGCGCCCGAGTTCGGCAAGGGCGCGCTGGAGGCGTTGCGGCAGCCGCTGGAGAGCGGCCGGGTGCGGGTGGCGCGCACCCGGGGCGCCACCGAGTACCCGGCCCGCACCCAACTGGTGCTGGCAGCCAATCCCTGCCCGTGCGCGAAACCCTCCGGTGACGTCGACTGCGAGTGCCCGCCGCTGGCCCGGCGACGCTACCTGGGACGGTTGTCGGGCCCGCTGCTCGACCGGGTGGACGTGCAGGTCCAGCTGAAGGCGGTACGCGCGGCGGAGCTGCTGAGCACCGACGCCGCCCACGAGTCCTCGGCCACCGTCGCCGCCCGGGTCGTCGCCGCGCGGCACGCCGCCGCCGATCGCTGGGCGGCCACCGGGCACCGGGTGAACGCCGACGTACCCGGCCCGTACCTGCGCCGGCCGCCGTGGCACCTGTCCGCCCGGGTCACCACGGATCTGCGCCGCCGACTCGACACCGGTTCGCTGTCCGCGCGCGGCTACGACCGCGTACTCCGTCTCGCCTGGACCATCGCCGACCTGGACGGGCGGGACCGGCCCGGCCACGACGACGTTGCGGAGGCCATCCAGCTCAGGACCGGGGAGGTCGCGTGAGCGCCGACGATCGCCGGCTGGCGCGGGTCGCGCTCACCTGGCTCGCCGAGCCCGGCACCCGGTCGGTGTACGCCCTGGTCGAGCGGATCGGCCCGGTCGCCACGCTCGACCTGTTGCTGTCCGGCGAGGCCCCGGAACGGACACTCCGGTCGGCCGTCGCGGCGCGCGGCGTCTCCGGCGACGCCCGGGCGATCGCCGCGGAGGCGCTGGCCCGCGGCGAACGGCTCGGGGCCCGGCTGGTCACCCCCGAGGACGACGAATGGCCCACTCAGGTCGGCGACCTGCGCCGGCTGGCGCTGTCCGGGGCCACCCGGCGGGTCGACGTGGAGACCGACCCGCCGCTCTGCTTCTGGGTACGCGGAGCGTGGCCGCTCGGCGAGGCGCTGGCGCGCTCGGTGGCGGTCGTCGGCGCCCGGGCGGCCACCCCCTACGGCGCGCACATCGCCACCGAGTTGGGGTACGGCCTGGCCGACCGGGAGTGGACAGTGGTGTCCGGTGGAGCGTTCGGCATCGACGCCGCCGCACATCGCGGGGCGTTGACGGCGGGCGGGCGCACCGTGGCCGTGCTGGCCTGCGGGGTGGACCGCCCGTACCCGATGGGCAACGCCGCGCTGTTCGACCGGATCGCCGAGACCGGTCTGCTGGTGAGCGAATGGATTCCGGGCGCGGAGCCGCTGCGGCCACGGTTCCTCATCCGCAACCGGGTGATCGCGGCGGCGACGAGCGGCACGGTGCTCGTCGAGGCCGCCGCCCGCAGCGGCGCCACCCAGACGCTCAACCGGGCGCTCGGCCTGCGCCGCCCGGCGATGGTGATCCCCGGGCCGGTGGCCTCCGCCATGTCCGTCGGTGGGCACGAGGTGCTGCGGGAGCGGCCGGAGGCACGGTTGGTCACGAACGTCGCACATGTGCTGGAGGAGGTGGGGCGCATCGGGTACGACCTGGCCCCGCCCGCCCGGGCGCCCGAGCGCCCCCGGGACCGGCTCGACGAGGAGGCGACGCAGGTGCTGGAGGCGCTGCCCCGCCGCCGAGCGCTCGACCTGGAGAGCGTCGCGGCGCGCGCGGGCGTGGACCTGCGGACCGCCATGCGCAAGCTGTCCATGCGGGAGGAACTGGGGATGGTGGTACGCCGCGACGGCGGCTACGCGCTCGCGCCGCAGCCGGCCGCACGCACGTGAGCGCGTCAGTCGCCCTCGAACCGGATCTCGGCGTCGCGGCGCTCCGCACACCGGCGGGCGAGCCGGGCCAGCCGGTGGACGTGGTCGATCTCGACCGGCGCCCCGGCCACCTCGGCCAGGCATCGCAGCTCGCCGAGGAGCTGCGGCATCCGTTCGGTGCCCACGGTCAGCTCGCCGAGCGGATCGACACGGTCCAGCAGCGGGGTCCGGCCACCGCCACGGACACGCTTGAGCAGGTCGAGCAACACGTCCTGCGGGTCCGCCACGACCTCGATCGAGACGTACGCGGGCCGGTGACGGCCATTGCCCGCCGAAATCTGCCGGTAGAGGACGGCGTCCACTCCCACTCTCGGCCCTCCTCGTACCGGCGTCACCGTCACGGGACGCGTTCGCCTGATCGCGGCCGGATCGACCCTCCGTCAGGGCCGGCTCGGCCACGCTGCCCGCCGGTCGCCGCACCGGAGCGTGCCGCAGCATGAGTTTCCCCTGTCCAGACCGGCTTCTGCCACCCCCCGATCAGCGCGTCGGCACGCATCCCACGCCGGAAGGAGGCGGGCGACGTGCCGGATGGCACACCCGACGGGCGACGGCCGACACCGCGACGACGGAGCGACGGCCGCGCCGGCACGGCGAACGGCGGCGCTCCAGCCTTACGCTGGGACGGTGATCGCCGTCCGCATCCGCAGCCGCGACCGCGTGCGCCCGGACCGGGTGCCGCGGTGAGTCAGCGGCGGCGCGGCACCCGGGACGCGCACGAGGAGCTGCCCGCGTCGATGCGCGAGGCGGTGGACGACTTCGCCGACCACCTGTCGCGGGTCCGCAACCGCTCCGTCCACACCGTCCGGGCGTATGTCACGGATCTCGTGTCCTTGCTCGACCATGCGGTCCGGATGGGCTGCGCCGAACTGTCGGAGCTGGACCTCGCCGTGGTGCGTAGCTGGCTGGCGAAGCAGCGGACCATGGGGGCGGCCCGGACGACGATGGCACGGCGCGCCGCCGCGGCCCGGACGTTCAGCGCCTGGGCGCACCGGACCGGCCTGCTCGCCGACGACGTGGCCGCGCCGCTGGCCAGCCCTCGGGCCCGGCGGGACCTGCCCACCGTGCTGCGCGCCGACCAGGCCGCTGCCCTGATGGAGGCCCCGTCGCCAGGTCCACCCGAGGCCGACCGCTCGACGGTCCACCCCGACGGCGCCGGGCTCGGACGCGACCACGGAACGGCCGCCGAGCCGGACGGCGACGGCCCGCCCGACGCGGTGCTGCTGCGCGACCGGCTGCTGCTGGAACTGCTCTACGGCACCGGGGTACGCATCAGCGAGGCGTGCGGCCTGGACGTCACCGACGTCGACCAGGACCGCCGGGTGGTACGCGTGCTGGGTAAGGGCGGGCGGGAGCGGTCGGTGCCCTACGGAGTGCCGGCCCAGCGGGCGCTGGACGCCTGGCTGCGCGACGGCCGGCCCGCCCTGCTGACCCCGGGCTCGGAACGGGCGCTGCTGCTCGGGGCGCGGGGCGGGCGGCTCAACCCGACCACCGCGCGACGGATCGTGGCCGGCTGGACCGAGGCCGCCGGGGTGCCGCGGGTGACGCCGCACGGACTGCGCCACTCGGCCGCCACACACCTGCTCGAAGGAGGCGCCGACCTGCGCGCCGTGCAGGAGTTGCTGGGGCACTCGTCGCTCGCCAGCACCCAGATCTACACGCACGTCTCGGTGGAGCGGCTCCGGGCCGCGTACCGGCAGGCGCACCCCCGCGCCTGACCGCCGGGAGCGCACAGGCAGCGTCGGTGGAACGGTCAGCGTGCGGAATCCGGCCAGCGCATGATCCATCTCGGGCTAGGATCGACGGATGACGGTGCCGCAGCCACCCGAGCCGATTCCCGGGGCTCGGCTGCTCTTCTCCCTCGATCCCTCCGTCAGTCATCTCAACCACGGCTCGTTCGGCGCCGTACCGATCGCCGTGCAACGCGCCCAGCAGCGCCTGCGCGACGAGATGGAGGCCAACCCGCTGCGGTTCTTCACGCAGGGCCTGGTCGACCGGATCGCCCACGCCCGGCGGCACCTGGCCGCGTTCCTCGGCGCCGACCCGGACGGCACCACGCTCGTCGGCAACGCCACCGCGGGGGCGGCCGTGGTGTTGCAGTCGCTGGCGCTGCGCCCCGGCGACGAGATCGTGACCACCGACCACGGATACGGCGCGGTGGCGCTGTCGGTCGCCCGGGAGTGCGCCCGCACCGGAGCGGTGTCCCGCACCCTGCCGGTGCCGCTGACCGCCACCGACGAAGAGGTGGTCGAGATCGTCCGCGACGGGCTGCGCCCCGGGCGTACCAAGCTGCTGATCGTCGACCAGCTCACCTCGCCGACCGCCCGGCTGTTCCCCACCGCGGCGATCGTCGCGGTGGCCCGGGAGCGGGGCGTGCCGGTGCTGGTGGACGCCGCCCACGCGCCGGGGATGCTGCCGGCCACCGTCGCGTCCGTCGGCGCCGACTTCTGGGTCGGCAACCTGCACAAGTGGGCGTACGCGCCGCGCGGCACCGCCGCGCTCGTGGTCGCGCCGCCGTGGCGGGAGCGCATCCAGCCGCTCGTCGTCTCATGGGAACAGGACAGCGGCTTCCCGGTCCGGGTGGAGTGGCAGGCGACACTCGACTACACCGGCTGGCTGGCCGCCCCGGTGGGCCTGTTCACGTTGCGCAGCCTCGGAGTGGACCGGGTACGCGCGCACAACGCGGCGCTGGCGGCGTACGGGCAACGGGTCGTCGGGGACGCGCTCGGTGTGGCGCCCGAGCGGCTGCCGGAGCCCGGCGGGCCGGCGGTCGCCATGCGGCTCGTGCCGCTGCCGCCCGGTGTCGCGACGACGCTGGACGCGGCCCGGGAGCTTCGGGCCCGGATCGCCGACCGGCTCTCTGCCGAGGTCTCGATCGCAGGCTGGAACGGGCGCGGTTATCTGCGGCTGTGCGGCCAGGTCTACAACACCCCCGACGAGTACGACCGGCTGGCCGTCCGGCTGCCCACGCTGCTCGCCCAGGGCTGAGCCCGCGCGCCCGCCGCTCACCGGTGCCGTCGCCGGTCACCCGGTGAGGTCGGCGGAGACGGGGTGCAGCGGCAGCAACCGCACGCGGCCGAGACCGAGCAGGGCCAGCGGATCGAGGTATTCCGCGTCGCGTCGCAGCCCCCAGTGCAGGCAGGCCACCCCGGCACAGCCGGGATGCCCGGCGAGCAGGTCGCCGACCGGCGTGCCGGCGTCCACAGGGGTACCGGCGGTGAGCCGGACGCGGACCGGTTCGTAGGTGGTGCGCAGCCCGTCGGAGTGGCCGACGGTCAGCACCGGCCGGCCGGCGACGGTGCCGGCGAACAGGATGATCCCAGCGCCGGCCGCCAGCACCGGCGCACCGGGCTCGGCTGCGAGGTCGACGCCCCGGTGCCCGGACAGCCAGGGCTGCGGCGGCGGGTCGAACCGCCGCACCACCCGGGGCGCATCCGGCAGCGGCCACCGGAACCGCCCACCGGGCGCAGCCCGAAGTCCCGCCCCCGAGACACCCGCCATCGGGTCACCGGCTGCCGGGACACCCGCCGCAGAACCGGAGAACGGCCCGACCACGAACGAAGAGGCGCCGGCCCAGGACGACAGCGGCCCGGCCGAGGACGACAGCGCCGCCCGGGGCGGCGCGGAGGCGCCCGGCAGGCAGGCGACGAGGACCAACACCGGCAGCACGGCCCGGCCGGCGTGAGAGATGGAGGAACGCACGCCGGACACCTTGCCGACCCCGAGCACCGTCCCGCGAACCCCGCACGACCCCGCTGTGGACAACGCACCGGCTGTGGACGAGCGCCGAAATCGGGGCCGATCTGCTACGGCCCGGACGCCTATGCTGGCCGGGTGACGAAGGACTGGTACGCCTGGCACAGCGACTACGACCAGCCCGAGTCCGCACTGGCCCGGCGACTCGCCGAGGTGCGGCAGCGCGTCGCCGACGCGCTGGACGCGGCGCCGCCCGGTCCGCTGCGCGCGCTGAGTCTCTGCGCGGGTCAGGGCCGCGATCTGATCCCGGTGCTGGCCGCCCATGCCCGGGGCGGCGACGTGACCGCCCGCCTGGTCGAACTGGATCCGCGCAACGCCGACCTGGCACGCCGCGCCGCCGCCGACGCGGGGCTCACCGGCGTGGAGGTGGTGACCGGGGACGCCTCGCTGACCGACCGGTACGCCGACCTGGCCCCGGCGGATCTGGTGCTGGTGTGCGGCGTCTTCGGCAACATCGGCGACGACGACATCCGGGCCACGGTGCGGCACTGTGCCTCGCTCTGCGCCACCGGCGGCACGGTGCTGTGGACGCGGCACCGGCGCGAGCCGGACCTGGTGCCGGTCATCTGCGAGTGGTTCGCCGAGGAGGGCTTCGAGCCGGTCGCGGTGAACAGCCCGGCCGACGGTGTGGGCGTCGGCGCGCACCGCTTCACCGGCACGCCCCGCCCGCTGGCACCGGGCGCGCGGATGTTCGAGTTCGTGGGCTACGACGTGCTGGAGCGGACGGAGCAGCCATGACCACTGTGGACGACGTCAGCCGGCCCTCCCGGGTGGCCGGGCCGGACGAGGCGATCAGCGCCGAGGAGCTTCAGCTCGCCGCGCGCAACCACGGCATCCCGCTGGAGGCGTTGCGGTACGACGTGACCCCGGCGGGCCTGCACTACCTGCTCATCCACTACGACATCCCGGACGTCGACCCGGCCGCGTACGCACTGAACGTGTCCGGCGCGGTCGAGCGTCCACTGCGGCTGGACCTGGCGGCGCTGCGCGACCGGCCCCGGGTGACCCACCGGGTCACGTTGGAGTGCGCTGGTAACGGCCGGGCGCTGCTGCACCCCCGTCCGGTCAGCCAGCCCTGGCTGGTGGAGGCCGTGGGCAACGCCGAGTGGACCGGTACGCCGCTGGCCCCGCTGCTGCGCGAGGCCGGCCTGTCCGGCGACGCGGTGGACGTGGTGTTCACCGGCGCGGACCACGGGGTGGAGCGCGGCGTCGAGCAGGACTACCAGCGGGCGCTGCCGATTGCCGACGCGCTGCGCGAGGAGGTGCTCCTGGCGTACGAGATGAACGGCGCTCCGCTGCTGCCGCAGCACGGCGCGCCGCTGCGCCTGATCGTGCCCGGCTGGTACGGCATGGCGCACGTGAAGTGGCTGCGCGACATCACTGTGACGACCGAGCCGTTCGACGGCTACCAGAACGCGGTGGCTTACCGGCTGCGGCGCGACGCCGACGACCCGGGCGTACCGGTGACCCGGATCGAGCCGCGTGCGCTGGTGCGTCCGCCCGGGTTCCCGGACTTCATGTCCCGCACCCGGGTGCTGCGTCCGGGACCGTGCACTCTGGACGGCCGCGCCTGGTCCGGCCACGCGCCGGTGACCTCGGTCGAGGTGACGGTGGACGGCGGCGGGACGTGGACGCCCGCGGTCCTGGACGAGCCGGCCGGGGGCGAGTGGGCGTGGCGCCGATGGTCGGTGAGCTGGACGGCGACGCCGGGGCGGCACGTGCTCGGCGCCCGGGCGACCGACGCGTCGGGGCGTACCCAGCCGGTCGAGCAGCCGTGGAACCGGGGCGGGTTCGCGAACAACCTGGTGCAGCGGGTCGAGGTGGTCGTGCCGGCGGAGTGATCCGGGGGCGGTCAGCCGCCTGTGGTCAGCTCCCGAATCCGGAATCTGCGGGAAGCGAGATGTCGGGCTTTTCGAGCTCTTCCACATTGACGTCCTTGAACGTCATCACTCGAACATTCTTGACGAAACGGGCAGGGCGGTACATGTCCCACACCCAGGCGTCGTGCATCTCGACCTCGAAGTAGACCTCGCCGTCGGAGTTGCGCACGTGCAGGTCGACCTGGTTGGCCAGGTAGAAACGGCGCTCGGTCTCCACCACGTAGGAGAACTGGCGGACGATGTCCCGGTACTCCCGGTAGAGCTGCAGCTCCATCTCGGTCTCGTACTTTTCGAGATCTTCCGCGCTCATCGCACTCCGCCTTCCATGACCACATCTTCCCCCACCGGCGCCGGAGGTCGCGGCTGCTCGCCCAACGCCACGCCGACGGTACCCCCTGACGCGCCGCAGTGCCCCATCGGCTCGTCCGGGCGGCCGGCGAACGCGCCGGGCCCGAGACCCGGCAGCCCGGCCGCGGGCTCGGGTGGCGCCGTACCGGTGCCGTCGCCCGCCGGGCGGCGGGCGCGGGGAGGCCGACCGTCCCGTCCGGAGACGGTGGCCACGTTCACGTACGAGAAGCGGTGTTCCCGGCAGGGCCCGAGCGTGCGCAGGGCGGCGCTGTGCTCGGCGGTGATGTAGCCCTTGTGCTCGGCGAAGCCGTAGCCGGGGAACCGCCCGTCCAGTTCCACCATGATTCGGTCCCGGGTGACCTTGGCCAGCACGCTCGCCGCCGCCACACATGCGGCCACCCGGTCGCCCTTCCAGACCGCCAGGCCCGGCACGTCCAGCCCGTCGACGCCGAAGCCGTCGGTCAGCACGTACTCCGGGCGGGTGGTGAGCGAGGCGAGCGCCCGGCGCATCGCGGCGAGGTTGCACACGTGCAGCCCGCGGGCGTCCACCTCCTCGGCCGGGATGACCACCACGGCGTACGCCAGGGCCCGTGCCACCACCTCGTCGTAGACACGCTCGCGGGCGGCGGGGGTGAGCAGCTTCGAGTCGGCCAGCTCGTCGATCTCGCCGCGCCGGCCCTCGGGCAGGATCGCGGCGGCGGCCACGAGCGGCCCGGCGCAGGCGCCTCGACCGGCCTCGTCGGCGCCCGCCACGTGCCGGAAGCCGCGCCGTTGCAGGGCCCGCTCCAGCGCGTAGAGGCCCCCGTCGCGGCGCACCACGGTGCGCGGCGGGGTCAGCATGCGCCGCCTCCCGTCAGCACGGCGCCGAGCCGGCCGGGCAGGTCCGGCGGGTAGTAGCGCTCCGCGGAGGCGGCCAGGTCGGCGACCGGCCACCAGCGGTGCCCGTGCACGCTCGCCCGTTCGACGTCGTTGAAGCCGGCCGTGTCGACCTCCCAGCCCGTCACCCGGACCAGGTAGAACTGCTGATCCTGGCGGTACCAGACGCCGTCGAACGGGAACTCGACGGTCTCCGACCAGACCGGCGCGCCCAGCTCGGCCGGGGCCAGCCGCAGGCCGGTCTCCTCGGCCAGCTCCCGGGCGGCGCCGTCGGCCGGGGACTCCCCCGGGTCGAGCCCGCCGCCGGGGGTGAACCAGTAGCGGTGACCCGGCCGGGCCGGATCACTGCCCTGGAAGAGCAGCACCCGGTCGGACGCGTCGACCAGCAGCACCCGGGCCGCGCGACGAGGGGTGTAGACGGTCACCGCACCAGCCTGCCAGACGCCTGCGACGAACGACCACGCCGTCCCGCCGCCGAGGCGGGGCCGGCGTGCCGGCGCGTGGCGCGGGCCTGCTCAGGGATTGGGGATCCCGTCGAACTGCTCGGGGACGCTGAGCCAGGTCGCGCGGCTGACCGGCCAGAAGATGGTGAAGGCCCGGCCGACGACCTCGCCCTCGGGGATGGTGGCGACGTTGATGTCCTCGCCCGACTGCTGCCAGTGCTCCAGCGAGTCGCCGGACGCCTCCCGGTGGTCACCCATGACCCACAGGCGCCCCTTCGGCACCGTGACGTCGAAGTCCTGGTCGGCGGGCTTGTTGCCGGGGAAGATGAACGGCTCGTCGATCGGCTTGCCGTTGATGACCAGCCGCTCCTGACCACCGGTGCGGTCGCAGCAGACCACGTGATCGCCGCCGACGCCGATCACCCGCTTGATGAAGTCCTCGCCGTCGGGGTTGCCGCTCCACTCGGTGGGCGCCTTGAAGACGATCACCTCGCCCCGGTGCGGCGAGCGGAAGTCGTAGACCAGCTTGTTGACAAGCACCCGATCGTCGATCTTGAGGGTGTTCTCCATGGACGGCGACGGGATGAAGAAGGTCTGCAGCACGAAGGCACGCACCAGCACCGCGACCAGGATCGCCACGCCCAGGAGGATGGGCAGCTCCTTCCAGAAGGAGCTGCGGGGCTTCTCGGTCTGCTCGTCGATCACGGGAGGAGCCTACGTCGCCGGGTACGGCGCGGTCGCCCCGAACCCGCCAGAACGGTGAGCGTCGCCGCGACCGGGAGGATCAGGACGACGCCGCCGACCGGGTCGGGATCCACCGGCACCGGCCCCGCGGGCGCGGCGTCCGCGCGGGGCACGCTGGTGAACGTCTCCGGTACGGGCAGACTGGTCCACCGCTGCGACGGCCAGACGATCATGAAGGCGCGGCCGACCACGTTCTCGATCGGCACCGGCCCCTGACATCGGGCGTCCTGCGAGACCAGCCGGTGGTCACCCATCACGAAGATCTGCCCCGGTGGCACCACCACCTCGGTGAACTGCCGGGACCGGCACTCCTTGGGATTGGGCGGCAGCTCGACCGGGGAGTCCTCGGAAACGTACGCCTGCTCGTCCAGCGGCACCCCGTTGACCACCACCCGGCCGTCGTCGCAGCACCAGATCTTGTCGCCGGGCACGCCGATGACGCGCTTGATGAAGTCCTTCTCGCCGGGGCGGCTGACCCCCACCAGGTCGCCGAGCGTACGGCCGACCCGGCCGGCGAAGTTGGCCGGCGGCGCGGGCGCCTCCTGGGCGACCCAACGGTCGGTGCCCCGGAACACCACGACCTCGCCGCGGACCGGGTCGCGGACGTCGTAGACGACCTTGTTGACGAGCACCCGGTCGCCGACGAGCAGCGTGTTCTCCATCGACCCGGAGGGGATGAAGAACGCCTGGAGCAGGAACGTACGGATCAGCACGGCGAGGCAGAACGCCACGATCAGCAGCAGCGGCAACTCCTGCCAGAGCGGCATCTGGCGGCGGCCACGGCGGGCCCGCCGGCGCCAGGGATCGACGGCACCGTCCTCGTCAACCATCTGCACCATGCCACTCTCCGGTCCGCGGAAACGACACTACCGCCCGGGAGTCCCCTCGGAGACCCCACGGGCGGTAGTGGACCGTTTCGCACCGTCCGGCTGCGCCCGTACCGACCAGGGTAGTGCGATCTGGTCGATACGACATCCGCGCAGCTCGGGCGGCGTGGCGAACGAGAATCAGTTCGCCGGCTGCTTCTCCCGCAGCTCCTTGATCTTGGCCTTCTTGCCCCGCAGCTCGCGCAGGTAGTAGAGCTTGGCGCGACGCACGTCACCGCGGGTCACGACCTCGATCCGGTCGATGCCGGGGCCGTTGAGCGGGTAGGTCCGCTCCACGCCGACGCCGAAGCTGACCTTGCGGACCGAGAAGGTCTCGCGCAGACCGTCACCCTGGCGGCGGATGACGACGCCCTGGAAGATCTGGACCCGGGACCGGGCGCCCTCGACGACTCGCGCGTGCACCTTGACGGTGTCACCGGCACGGAAGTCGGGCAGGTCGGTACGCTTCGACTGGGCGTCAAGGGCGTCCAGGATGTTCATCGCTGCGTCCTCGTGAGGCTCACGGCGCATCGTCAGTCGATGCGCGAACGGGTGATTCTGACCCCCGGGTGGTGACCGGCGAGGCCGGCCCCGGTCGAGGGTCCTCGCAACCGCCCACGGCGTGGACGGATGCGGCAACCCCTCTACTTTGCCACATGCCCCGGTGGCGAGGAAAATCCGCCCCGGTCCAGCGTCGCCCGGTCCCGCTTGTCGAGCGTCTCCGGGTTCAGCGCGCCGATCATGTCGGGGCGCCGGGCGGCGGTCCGCAGCAGCGACTCGTCCCGCCGCCAGCGGTCGATCCGGGCGTGGTCGCCGGAGCGCAGCACCTCGGGCACGTCCAGCCCGCGCCAGCTCGCCGGCTTGGTGTAGAGGGGGGCCTCCAGCAGCCCGTGCGCGTGCGACTCCTCGTCCAGCGACCCGGCGTTGCCGAGCACACCGGGCAGCAGCCGGGTGACCGCCTCGAGGATCACCAGCACGGCCACCTCGCCGCCGAACAGCACGTAGTCGCCGAGGGAGACCTCGGTCACCGGCATCCGGGTCGCGGCGTGGTCCAGCACCCGCTGGTCGATGCCCTCGTACCGGCCGCAGGCGAACAGCAGGTGCGACTCGGCGGCCAGCTCGTGCGCCAGGGCCTGGGTGAACGGGACGCCCGCGGGCGACGGCACGAGCAGCCGGGGCAGCGTGTGCCCGTCCGGGCTCAGCTCACCGGGCGCCAGCGCGTCCAGCGCCTCACCCCACGGCTCCGGACGCATGACCATGCCCGGACCGCCGCCGTAGGGCGTGTCGTCGACGGTGCGGTGCACGTCGTGGGTCCAGGTCCGCAGATCGTGTACGGCCAGCCGCAGCGTGCCGTTCGCCCGGGCCTTGCCGATGAGCGACAGGTCGAGCGGGGCGAAGTACTCGGGGAAGATCGACACGATGTCGACGCGCATGCGGTGGCTCCAGCCGGAGGTCGAGAGCTAGAGGTCGAGCAGGCCGCCGGGCAGGTCGACGACGACGCGACCGCCGGCCAGATCCACCTCGGGCACGATCGCCTTGACGAACGGGACCAGCGCGGCACGCCCCTCGGGGCGCCGCAGCACCAGCATGTCGGACGCGGGCGCGTGGTCGATGCGGGTGACCTCGCCCACGTGCTCCCCGTCCCGGGTGACCACGGTGAGCCCGACCAGCTGGTGGTCGTGGAACTCCTCCGGGTCCTCCGGCGGGGCGACGTCGGCGCTGTCCACGCCGAGCAGCGTGTTGCGCAGCGCCTCGGCGACGTCCCGGCCCAGTACGCCCTCGAAGACGACGAGCAGGCGCCCCTGGTGCCAGCGGGCCGACTCGACGGTGAGCGTCGGCGGCACCCGCCAGGCGCCGGGCTCCGACGGGGTGACCCCCGGCTCGGTGGTCAACACCGAACCGGGGGCGAACCGTGCTTCGGGCTCGTCGGTACGCACCTCCACGGTGACCTCACCGCGGATGCCGTGCGGCTTACCGATCCGGCCTACGACGAGAAGCATCAGTACGAGTCGACGATGTCGACGCGTACCCCACGCCCGCCGATGGAGCCGATCACCTGGCGCAGCGCCTTGGCGGTCCGGCCGGACCGCCCGATCACCGTGCCGAGGTCCTCGGGGTGCACGCGGACTTCGAGGCGCTTGCCCCGACGCGAGTCGACCATGCGCACCCGGACGTCGTCCGGGTGGTCGACGATCCCCTTGACCAGGTGCTCCAGGGCGGGACGCAGCGCCATGTCAGGCCTGCTCGCCGGACTCGGCACCGGTCTGCTCCTCGGCCTTCGGCGCCTCGGCCTCCGGCTTGGCGGCCTCCGGCTTCGCGGCCTTCTTGGCCGGCTTGGCCGGGGTGTCCGCCACGCCGGCGGCGGCCTTCGCCTCGGCCTCGTACGCCGCCTTGCGGTCGGCCCGCTCGGGGGCGACCTTCAGCGGCGGCGGGGCCGGCAGGCCCTTGAACTTCTGCCAGTCACCGGTCAGCTCCAGCAGGCGCTGCACGGCCTCGCTCGGCTGAGCGCCGACCGACAGCCAGTACTGGACCCGCTCCGACTTGACCTCGATCACCGAAGGGTCTTCCTTCGGCTGGTACACACCGACGAACTCGATCGCGCGACCGTCACGCTTGGTGCGCGAGTCGGCGATGACGATGCGGTACTGCGGGTTGCGGATCTTGCCCATCCGCAGGAGCCGGATCTTTACGGCCACAGTTGTTTCGCTCCTGTTGCGATCTCACCGGCCCGTACGGGCGGTGTGGCGGGTGAGCGCCGACCGGCACAGTGGGGTTTGGGCCGGAGACTGCTCGGTGAACTGGCGACGCGCCCGGGTTAGAGGGCGCCGGACGCGCGCCGGATACCAGCGGTCCATTCTGCCAGATGCGGCCCGGAACTCTCACACCGGACCCGGACATCACGCCCGGGGCGGGTCGGGCCGTGACGGAGGACACCGGTTCAGCGCACCGGCGGGCGGTCCCAGCCCGGGGGGAGTTCGTCCGGTACGTCCCATTCCGCAGGTGGGACGAAGTCGCACCAGGTGCCGTCGAACGGGAACTCGCCCGCCTCGGCGATCCGGATCACCCGCTCGCCCTCGGCGCGTACCGCCTTCTCGTCGGCCACCCAGTAGTGCTCCGGGAACGCCAGCCGCTCGGCGAACTCGTCCTCGTCCTTCCACTCCCAGCTCAGGTCCGGGTACACCACCACGTCGAGATCCTGGTCGACCATGTCGACGCCGGCCACCGCGCCGTCGTCCCAGCGGACGCCGGGCTCCTCCAGGTTGACGTACCAGTTCTTGAAGCGGCCCGCCGCGTCGCGGAACCACCAGACCGAGTGGGCCGCGCCCGTGGGCAGGAACTTCAGCACCGGCGGCCCGTTCCACAACCCCTGCGCGAGCCGGTAGGACGACGTCACCCACTCGGCGAACGGCACGGCCCGCATGCCCAGGCCGGCGGCCGTCACCTCATGGGCGACGGGCGCTGTCCGCGCCACCCAGAGCAGCAGGCCGCGCTCGTCGTCGGAGACCACGCGGGCCGACCGGACCCAGCCGATCCGGCCGTGCCGCACGTTCCGGTGCAGGATCAGCCGGCCCGGCGCGAACCGGCCGGAAGGATCGCCGGGCCGCACCTCAGTACGCGCGGGCGAGGATCGCCACCAGTTCGGGCTCGTCCTCCGAGTCCGGCACCGAGCCGTCGGCGCGCACCAGGCAGCGGACCGTCACGCCCTGGCCGTTCGCCTCGGCCTCGCCCTCGACGCCGACCGCCGACCAGGGCACCCGCGCCCAGCCGGTGGCGGACGCCTCGATCGCCTCGGCCAGCGTCGACACCTCGACGGTGCGGGACCGGCGGAACTCCAGCGCCTGGTCGTGCAGCGCCCGCTGGTCTGCCTCCAGCGCGGCCAGTACCGCGCCGACCACGTCGGCGACGGGCGTCGGGGCCTTCGAGCCGTCCGTACGCCGAACCACCACGGCGTTGCCGGCGGCCAGGTCACGCGGGCCGACCTCGACGCGCACCGGGTAGCCGCGCAGCTCGGCGTCGACGGCACGGCGACCGAACGCGGTGTCGGTCCGGTCGTCCAGCGCCACCCGGACCCCGGCGTCGCGCAGCGCGTCACAGAGCTTCTGTGCCGCCTCGCCGACACCCTCGCCGTCCTTGACGATCATCACGTACGCCTGGACGGGCGCCAGCTTCGGCGGCACCCGCAGCCCGTTGTCGTCGCCGTGGCACATGATCAGGCCGCCGAGCATCCGCGTGGAGGTGCCCCAGGAGGTGGTCCACGCGTGCTCCCGGCCGCCCTCGGCCGAGGAGTAGCTGATGTCGAACGCCTTGGCGAAGTTCTGGCCCAGCTCGTGGCTGGTGCCCAGCTGGAGCGCCTTGCCGTCGCCCATCATGCCCTCGCACGTGTACGTGGCGGTGGCGCCGGCGAAGCGCTCCCGGGCGGTCTTCAGGCCGACCACCACCGGGATGCCGAGCACGTTGACCATCAGGTCCTCGTACGCCTCGTGCAGGATCCGCCGGGCGTAGGCCCGGGCGTCCTCCCGGGTGGCGTGCGCGGTGTGCCCCTCCTGCCAGAGGAACTCGCTGGTCCGCAGGAAGATCCGCGGGCGCAGCTCCCACCGGACCACGTTGGCCCACTGGTTGAGCAGCAGCGGCAGGTCGCGGTACGAGTCGATCCACTTGGCCATGAACTCGCCGATGACCGTCTCGCTCGTGGGGCGGACCACCACCGGCTCGGCGAGCTGCTTGCCGCCACCGTGGGTGACCACTGCCAGCTCGGGCGAGAAGCCCTCGACGTGCTCGGCCTCCCGCTTGAGGTAGCTCTCCGGGATGAACAGCGGGAAGTACGCGTTCTCCGCGCCGGCCGCCTTGATCCGGGCGTCCATCTCGGCCTGCATCCGCTCCCAGATGGCGTAGCCGGCCGGTCGGATCACCATGGTCCCCCGGACCGGGCCGTTGTCGGCCAGCTTCGCCTTGGCGATCAGGTCCTGGTACCAGCGGGGAAAGTCCTCCGCACGGGGAGTGAGCACGCGTGCCATGACCGCACATCCTATGCGTCCCGTGACGGGTCGCCGCAGCCGGGCGCGCCCGCACTACCATCTGCCGTCATGCTCTCCCCCAGCCCCGACCCGGCGCCGGCGCTGGCCCCGCTCGCCGCCCGATGGGTGGCCTGGGTGGCCGCCCACCGCCAGCCGGTCAACCCGCTCAAGGACACGACCGGCCGGCACGGCGGGCGCCACCAGCCCGACGACGTGTGGTTCCTCGCCGGCACGCAGGGCGGCGGGGTCGCCCGGCGTTGCGTGGTACCGGCGGGTCGCCCCCTGTTCTTCCCGGCGATCTGCTGCTGGCGGGTCGGCCGCCGGGACGGCCCGGTCGCGCCGATGTCGGACGCCGGCGGGCACGCCGAACTGGACGGGGTCGCGGTGCCGGTACGGCCGGCGGGCTCCCCCGCCTCGTTCCCGGTACGGGGGTTCTTCAACAACGTCGTCACCGCGTGGCCGTGGCCGGTGCACGTCTCCTGCTGGGGCCTGTGGGGTCTGGTGCCGCCACCCGCGCGGGGGACGCACCACCTGACCTTCGGCGGCCACGACGGAACGTTCCGGGTCGAGGCGGAGTACGAACTCGAGGTGCGCTGACGAGCGCCCGTAGACTTCGATCACCATGCCTAAGCCGAGGAACGTCACACCGGTGCGCGAGTCGATCGTCGACGCCGCCCGCTCGCTGACCGTCACGACCGGCTGGGCCCGGCTCCGGATGGGCGCCGTCGCGAGCGCGGCCGGGGTGAGCCGGCAGACGGTCTACAACGAGTTCGGCAGCAAGGCGGGCCTGGGCGAGGCGCTGGCCCGGCACGAGGTGGACCGGTTCGTCGGCCAGGTCCGGTCCGCGCTCGACGAGCACGACTCCGACGTACGCGCGGCCGCCTACGCCGCGATCCACCGCACCCTCGCCTCGGCGGCCGAGAACCCGCTGGTCCGGGCGGTGCTGACCAGCACCCGGGGCGGCTCGGAGGAGTTGCTGCCGTACCTGACCACCCGGTCCGAACTGGTGCTCGCCGAGGCCGCGGCGGCGCTGCTGGAGTGGACCGGGCACCGCCTGCCGGGCGCCGACCCGGCCGCGCTGGCGTTCGCGGCGGACAGCGTCGTACGCCTGGTGGTGAGTCACATCGTGCTGCCGGGCGGCCCGGTCGACGAGACCGCCGACCGGCTGGCCGACCTGGCGGTGCGGCTGTTCCTGACGGCGGCGACGACCCGCTAGGGCCGCCGACGCCGAGGGCGGCCGGTCAGCGGACGACCCGGCCGCGCAGCACGATCCGGCTGGGCGCCCGGACCACGCGCAGGTCACGGCGCGGATCCTCGGGGTAGACCACCAGGTCGGCGAGGCCGCCCTCGACCAGCCCGGGGAAGCCGAGCCACTCGCGGGCCCGCCAGGAGGCGGCGGCGAGCACGTCGAACGCGGACATCCCGGCCTGCTCGTGCAGCAGGAGCATCTCCTCGGCCGCGAGCCCGTGGTCGATGCCGCCACCGGCGTCGGTGCCGACGTAGATCGGCACGCCCGCCTCGTGCGCGGCGCGCACCACCTCGGGGAAGCGGTCGCGCAGCGCGAGCATGTGGTCGGCGTACCCGGGAAACTTGGGCCGGGCCTGCTCCGCGATGTGGCCGAAGGTCTTGATGTTGATCATCGTAGGGACGAGCGCGGTGCCCTGCCGGGCCATCAGGTCGATCAGGTCGAGGCTCAGCCCGGTGCCGTGCTCCACCGAGTCCACCCCGGCCCGCACCATGATCTCCACGGCCGACTCGGAGAACGTGTGCACCGCCGCGCGTACCCCGGCCGCGTGCGCTGCGGCGACCGCCGCGGTCATGGTGTCCTCGTCCCAGGCCGGTGCCAGGTCGCCCACACCGCGATCGATCCAGTCGCCGACCAGCTTGACCCAGCCGTTGCCGGCCGCGGCCTGCGCGGCGACGGTCTCAGCCACCTCCGCCGCCCCGACCTCCACGCCGATGTCGCGCAGGTAGCGCTTGGGCGGCGCGACGTGCCGGCCCGCGCGGGCCAGTCGCGGCAGGTCCGGCTCGTCCTCCAGTTCGGGGTACGGGTACGGCGAACCGGCGTCGCGGATCGCCAGCACGCCCGCGTCCCGGTCGATCCGGGCCAGCTCCCGGGCCTGGTCGAGCGAGGTGATCGGGCTGCCGCCGCGGGCGATGCCGATGTGGCAGTGCGCGTCGGTCAGGCCGGGAAGGACGAAGCCGCCGTCGGCCACCGTCTCGGCGCCGGGCACCGGTTCGAATGTCACCCGGTCGCCGACCAGCCAGACGTCCCGGACCTCGTCGTCGGGAAGGAACACACCGCGCACGTGCAGAGCCATGTGCACAGTCCTACCCGATCAGTCCTCCTCGCCGGCGAGGAGGTCGTTGCGGCGCGCGGTCAGCGCCGGCAGATCGACCGAGACCTTCCACGGCCGCTCGGTGACGAACAGGTCCTCGGCCTGACTGACCTGCTTGTACTCGCGATTGACGCCGAGCACGTACTCGGTCAGCGTGATCTTCTCCTTGACCGGGTCGAGCACCCAGTAGGAACGGACACCTGCGTGCGCGTAGACCCTGGCCTTGTCGTACATGTCGCGGAAGGTGGAGGTCGGCGAGATGACCTCGACGGCGAGCACCGCGTCCTCGACCGGCAACGGGCTCCGGTTGGCGTTGCCCCGCACGACCGCGACGACGTCCGGCCGGGGCTCGTTACGGTGGTCGACCCGCATCGACAGGTCGATCCCGACCTGGTACTCCTTCGGGCAGTTGACGCGGAGCGCGAGCAGCAACTCGACACACATGTCCTGGTGCAGCAGAGTGGGCGACGGCACGATCAACCTTCCGTTGATCAGTTCGTACGGAAGGTCCTTGGGCAGCTCGCCCAGGTCGTCGACCGTCCACTCGTGCCGCTCCGGCAGGATCGGGGCCGCGGTCATTGACATCTCCTTCCAGGGGGCGACATCACCCTAAGAGAGAGCGACGTCGCCCACCGTCACCGACACGCTAGCGCGGACCCTTGTCGCCGCCCTTGCCGAGCTTGTTGAAGTCGATCTTCGGGAGCTTGAAGCCCGGCGGCAGGCCCTGCCCACCGGCCAGGTCACCCGGGTCCAGGCCCGGCGGGAGCTGCGGCATGCCGCCCGGGAAGCCGCCCGGCATCCCGGCGCCGGTACGCGGCCGCCCGCCACCCTTGGTGCCCTTGCGCTTGTTCTTCGGCGACTTGGTCGCCTTGCGCCGGCCGCCGCCGGGCAGGCCCATCATGCCGCCCATCTGCTTCATCATCTTCTGCGCGTCGGCGAAGCGGTTGAGCAGCTGGTTGACGTCCATGACGGTGACGCCGGAGCCGCCCGCGATCCGGGCCCGGCGGGAGCCGTTGATGATCTTCGGGTTGGTGCGCTCGGCCGGGGTCATCGACCGGATGATCGCGGTGACCCGGTCGAAGTGCTTGTCGTCCAGCTCGGCGAGCTGGTCCTTCATCTGCCCCATGCCCGGCATCATGGCCAGCACGTTGGCGATCGGACCCATCCGCCGGACCGCGATGAGCTGATCGAGGAAGTCCTCCAGCGTGAAGGTCTCCCCGCCCATCAGCTTGGCGGTCATCTTCTCCTTCTGATCGGAGTCGAAGGCCGCCTCGGCCTGCTCGATCAGGGTGAGGACGTCGCCCATGCCGAGGATCCGGCTGGCCATCCGGTCGGGGTGGAAGACGTCGAAGTCCTCCAGCTTCTCGCCGGTGGAGGCGAACAGGATCGGCTGGCCGGTGACCTGGCGGACGGAGAGCGCGGCGCCACCGCGGGCGTCGCCGTCGAGCTTGGACAGCACCACGCCGGTGATGCCCACGCCGTCGCGGAACGCCTCGGCGGTGCGCACGGCGTCCTGACCGACCATCGCGTCGATGACGAAGATGACCTCGTCGGGCTGGACCGCGTCGCGGATGTTCGCGGCCTGCTGCATCATCTCGGTGTCGATACCGAGCCGGCCGGCGGTGTCGACGATGACGATGTCCCGGGCGGCGCGGCGGGCGTGCTCGATCGAGTCGCGGGCCACCTGCACCGGGTCGCCGACGCCGTTGCCGGGCGCCGGGGCGTACACCTCGACGCCGGCCCGGCCACCGAGCACCTGGAGCTGCCCGACGGCGTTGGGACGCTGGAGGTCGGCGGCGACGAGCAGCGGCTGGTGGCCCTGGCTCTTGAGCCAGCGGGCCAGCTTGCCGGCGAGCGTCGTCTTGCCGGAGCCCTGGAGGCCGGCCAGCATGATCACCGTCGGCGGGTTCTTGGCGAACTGGAGCCGCCGCCCCTCGCCGCCGAGGACGTTGATCAGCTCCTCGTTGACGATCTTGACGATCTGCTGCGCCGGGTTGAGCGCCTGGGAGACCTCGGCGCTCCGCGCCCGCTCCTTGACGTTCGCGATGAAGCCCTTGACCACCGGCAGGGCGACGTCGGCCTCCAGCAACGCCATCCGGATCTCGCGCGCGGTGGCGTCGATGTCGGCGTCGGTGAGCCGGCCCTTGCCGCGGAGCTTGGTGAAGATCCCGGACAGGCGGTCACTCAAGGTGTCAAACACGCGAACATCCCGTTTGTCGTTTTCGGCGGGCACATGCTGCCGGGCCGGTGGTCCAGCCCACCGTTAGGGTAGCCCGCCGCCCACCCGCCCGCTCCGGCCCGGCGGCTCGTTCCGCTACACGGCGGCGAGCACGGCGGCCTCGATCCGGGCCCGTTCCTCGTCCGAGGGCCAGCCGCCGACCAGGTAGAACGCGTCCACCACGTCACCGCCGAGCGTCGAGATCCGGGCCGCCCGCACCTGGGCGCCCGCGTCGTCCAGCGCGCAGGTGACCCGGTACAGCAGCCCGGCCGCGTCGGCCGCCCGCAGCTCCAGCAGAACCGCGTCGGTGGCCGCCTCCCGGTGCCAGACCACCCGCGGCGCGGCGCCCTGGCTGCGCGCGGCCAGGGCCCGCCCGCGCAGCCGCTGGATGACCGAGACGTCGCCGCCGACCGCGCGGCGCAGGTCGGCGCTGAGCGCGATCGGCTCCGGGGCCAGCCCGTAGCGCGGCTGCACCCGGCACTCGACCAGGGCCCGGCCGTCGACAGTGGCGGCGTCCGCGGAGATCACCTCCAGGCGGTGCAGCGCCAGGCAGCCGGCGACAGTGGCGAGCAGCCCCCGCCGGTCCGCCGCGGCCACCGACACCCGGTCCTCACCCAGGTGTACGACCGGCAGCGGCCCGGCCACGAGCGCCGGGTCCGGAGCCGGCGGGGCGGGCACCACGCCCGTGTCCAGCGTGGTACGCACCCGGCTCACCAGCTCGGCGATCAGCCGGCCCTTCCAGCCGGACCAGACGGCCGGACCGGTGGCGGCGGCGTCGGCGCGGACCAGGGCGTGCAGCAGTTCCAGCGTGCCGGTGTCACCGACGCGCTCGGCGACCCCGGCGATGGTCTTCGGGTCGGACAGGTCGCGCCGGGTGGCCACGTCGGGCAGCAGCAGGTGCAGCCGGACCAGTGTGCCGATGAGCGCCGCCTCGGCCGGCGGCAGCCCGATCCGGGCGGCGACCGCCTCGGCCAGCGGCGCGCCCACTGTCGAATGGTCGCCGGGTAGCCCTTTGCCGATGTCGTGCAGGAACGCGCCGAGCAGCAGCAGGTCCGGCCGTTCCACGTCGCGGGTGTGCCGGCTCGCCTCGTACGCGGTCTGCACCAGATGCCGGTCGAGCGTGAACCGGTGCACCGGGTTGTGCTGGGGCAGGCTGCGCATCCGCGTCCACTCGGGCAGCCAGCGGTCGATCAGCCCGTACCTGTCGCAGGTCTCCCAGGCGGGCACCAGGCCGGAACCGGCGCCGAGCAGGGTGATCAGCGCGGCGCGGGCCGCCGGCGGCCAGGGCGCGGGCAGCGGCGGGCAGTACGCGGCAAGCCAC
The DNA here is from genome assembly GCF_008868145.1 of Micromonospora sp. AMSO1212t. Lineage (NCBI taxonomy): Bacteria > Bacillati > Actinomycetota > Actinomycetes > Micromonosporales > Micromonosporaceae > Micromonospora > Micromonospora sp. AMSO1212t. Next base: position 25,700 of record NZ_WBKS01000026.1, on the reverse strand, counting down.
TCGCAGGTGGCCCGCGCGATCGGCAGCCGGGTGGCGGCGGCAGCGGCGGCCACGCGCAGCGACAGGCTCGGGTCGGGGCGGGCCCCGATGGCGGTGCGGGCGAGCACCAGCTCCCCGTCCTGCTCCACCACGTCCCGGGCGACCGGGCGGCGCAGCGGACGGCCGGGTGCGGCGCGGTGCCGGCCGGAGCGGAGCCGGTCGGCGGCCCGCCAGGCGTCGTCGAGGGCGTGGCTCACCGTGCGGGCGTCGCCGGCCACCAGCCGCAGCAGCGCATCGCCGTCCTCGGCGCCGAGCAGGCGCGCCACGCCGTCGCGTTCCTGGGCGACCAGGCGGTCGACCCGTCGGCCCACCTGCTGGTGCAGCGCGTCGCGGGTGTCCAGCAGCCGCCGGTGTGCCGCGTGCACGGCCGGGCGGAGCGCGTCGGTGACCCCGGCGGTGGCGATGGCGCGCAGGATGCCCACGTCGCGCAGCCCGCCGGCCGCCTCCTTGAGGTCGCCTTCGAGCAGGAAGGCCAGTTCGCCGTGCGCCTCCCAGCGGGCGGCGGTGATCTCGCGCAGGCCGGGGAGCTGGCGGATCGCGGTCCGCCGCCAGTGGTCGGTGGCGGTACGGGAGAGCTGGTCGGTGAGCGCCGGGTCGCCCGCCACGTGCCGGGCGTCGAGCAGGCCGAGGGCGACCTTGACGTCGTCCTGGGCCACCGACAGCGCCTCGGCGACGGTGCGCACCGAGTGGTCCAGCCGCAGCCCGGCGTCCCAGATCGGATACCAGAGCGACGCGGCCAGCTCGTCGATGCCGGGCACCCCCGCGTGCAGCAGCACCAGGTCGAGGTCGCCGTAGGGGGCGCACTGGCGGCGGCCCAGCCCGCCCACCGCGACGAGCGCGACCCCGTCCCGCTCCGGGAAGGCCCGGCACAGCCAGGCGTCGAGCGCGTCGGCTCGCGCGGACCGGGCCGCCACGCCGATGCCCCCGGGTACGCCGACGACCCCGTTGACCACCGCCGCCTGACCCTCGGAAGGGCCGGTGGCAGTGGTCAACGAGGTCATGTCGGCGGATCCGGCGATCAGAGGGCGTCGAGCCCGCGCTCGCCGGTACGCACCCGGACGACCTCCTCGACGCCGGTCACCCAGACCTTGCCGTCGCCGATCTTGCCGGTCCGGGCGGCGCCGACGATCGCGTCCACGATCTTGTCGACGTCCATCTCGTCGGTGAGCACCTCGACCCGGATCTTGGGCAGGAACTCGACCGTGTACTCGGCACCCCGGTAGACCTCGGTGTGCCCCTTCTGCCGGCCGTAGCCCTGGACCTCGCTGACGGTCAGCCCGGCCACGCCGAGTGCGTGCAGGGCCTCCTTCACCGCGTCCAGCTGGTACGGCTTGATGACCGCGGTCACCAGCTTCATGTCCAACCCCTCCATCCCAGGAACGTTAACCGGCGACCTTCTCGCTGACCGGCGCGGACTCGTCGGACTCGACGGCGGGCTCCGCGGTCGACTTGCCGGCGCCGATCCCGGCCATCGCGAACGCGCCACCGCTGCTGCCCGTGGTGGGCGACAGGTCGTAGCCGCTCTCCGCGTGCTCGGCGATGTCGATGCCGTCGACCTCGGCCTCGGCGGAGACCCGCAGGCCGATCGTCTTGTCGATCACGAAGCCCAGGGCGAAGGCGATCACGAAGGAGTAGACGCTGACGATCAGCGCGCTGATCGCCTGCTTGCCGAGCAGCGTGGCGTCGCCGCCGACGAACAGGCCGTCGGTCTCCACCAGCGAGCTGACCGAGGCGGTGCCGAACAGGCCGATCCAGAGGCAGCCGATCCAGCCGCCGACGAAGTGCACGCCCACCACGTCGAGGGAGTCGTCGTAGCCGAGCCGGTACTTCAGACCGACCGCGAGGGCGCAGACCGCACCGGCCACCACGCCCAGCAGCACCGCTGCGGCCGGGGTGATGAACGCACAGGCCGGGGTGATCGCGACCAGGCCGGCGATGGCACCGGACGAGGCGCCGACCAGGGTCGGCTTGCCGTCGCGCAGCCACTCCACCACGATCCAGCCGAGCAGCGCGGCGGCGGTGGCGACCTGGGTGTTGATGAACGCCAGCGCGGTGACCCCGTCGGCGGTCAGCTCGGAGCCGGCGTTGAAGCCGAACCAGCCGAACCACAGCAGCGCGGCGCCGAGGGCGACCATCGGGACGTTGTGCGGCTTCATGCTCTCGCGCGGCCAGCCGACCCGCTTGCCGAGCACCAGCACCAGCGCGAGCGCCGCCGCACCGGCGTTGATGTGCACAGCGGTTCCACCGGCGAAGTCCAGCGCGCCGATGTCGCCGCCGATCAGCCCGCCGCCCCAGACCATGTGGGCGACCGGGAAGTAGACCAGGGTGGCCCAGCCGAACGCGAACAGCAGCCAGCCGGCGAACTTCACCCGGTCGGACAGCGCGCCGCTGATCAGCGCCACGGTGATGACCGCGAACATCATCTGGAAGGCGATGAAGACGTAGATCGGGATACCCGTCTCGCCCCACAGGTCGTTCTCGCCGACGAAGGTCTTGGTGCCCAGGTACTGGCCCAGGTCACCCCAGAACTTGCCGCCCTCGCCGAAGGCGACGGTGAAGCCGTAGAAAAGCCACAGGATGCTGACGAGCCCGATGGACGAGAAGCTCATCATCATCATGTTCAGAACGCCCTTGGACCGGTTCAGGCCGCCGTAGAACAGCGCGAGACCGGGGGTCATGAGCAGCACGAGGGCAGTCGAGACAAGCAACCAGGCAGTGTTCCCGGTGTCGATCTCCACGCTGCCTCCTCTCGTTGTCGTATTCCTCCCTCCGACTGAGACCTGGCAGCATCGCCCGTCAGCCGGTTGCGCGGAAGCTTTGTCGCCGGCTGTTTCCTTCAGCGACACCGCACGATTTCCGACGCGTGACGGGTTGTTTCCGGCGTGTGAAGAACGCCGATCTTGGTCAGCGGAGCGCGTACTCCAGCTGGTGCCGCTCGTAGTCGAGCAGCCGCAGGTCACGCATAGGACGACGCAGGTGACCCTTGTGGACGATCCGGACGAACGCCGGCTCACCGGCCGCGGCCATCCGCCGGATGCCCTCGACGTGGTCGACGATGCGCTTGCGGATGGTCCGGATGAGGCGGTGCCGGTCGCGCGGGATCAGCCCGTACGCGTCGGCGAACAGCCGCAGCCGGCGCGGCCGGTCGGGGTGCTTCCAGCCGAGCGTGACCGAGTCGCGGTCGGAAAAGATCGGCACCCAGGTCCAGGCCGCGTACGCCACGTCGTAGATGCGGGCGCCGGGCGAGGCGAGGTCGAAGTCGATCAGCCCGAGCGTGCCGTCCGGCCGCCAGATCACGTTGTGCGGCGCGGCGTCGTGGTGGCAGATGACCTCGGTGTCCGGCGGGGGCGGCCCGAACGAGCGCCAGACCGCGCCGGGCGGCGGGGTGAAGCCGTACTGCGCGTCGTGGAACATCCGCAGCATGGTGGCCACCGTCACCAGGGCCTCGTCGGTGACCCAGTGCGGGGCCAGCGGGTACTCCCCGCACTCCCCCTCCAGGTACGACAGGACCTCCCGGTTGCGCTCGTCCATGCCGAGCGCCCGGGGCGCGCCGGTGAATCCGACGTACTCCAGGTGGCGCAGCAGCGCGTGCACGGAGGGCGTCCACGGGCCGGCGTTGCGCCGGACCGTGTCTCCCACACGGACCACTGTGCTCACGTTCCCGCCGTGCAGCGGGATCTCCTGCGAAGTCACGTACGGTCTCCCGAGGCGTGGCGACGGGTGGCTGGGGTCGCGCCACCCCGCGTAGGCGCGATCGTCAGTCGTCACGGGAGAGGCTACGCGTCCCGGGCGAGCGGCTCGGTGCCGAGCAACGCGTCGACGAACTGTGCCGGGTCGAACGGGGCCAGGTCGTCCTTGCCCTCGCCGAGGCCGACGAGCTTGACCGGGATGCCGAGCTTGCGCTGCACGGCGATCACGATGCCGCCCTTGGCCGTCCCGTCGAGCTTGGTCAGCACCACGCCGGTGACGTTCACCGCCTCGGTGAAGACCCGCGCCTGCTCCAGCCCGTTCTGGCCGGTGGTGGCGTCGAGGATCAGCAGCGTCTCGTCGATCGGGCCGTGCTTCTCCACCACCCGCTTGACCTTGCCCAGCTCGTCCATCAGCCCGACCTTGTTCTGCAGCCGGCCGGCGGTGTCGATGAGCACGGTGTCGACGCCGGTGTCGATGCCTCGCTTGACCGCGTCGAACGCGACGCTCGCCGGGTCGGCCGCCTCAGGCCCGCGGACCGTCTCGGCGCCCACCCGGCCGCCCCAGGTCTCCAGCTGGTCGGCGGCGGCGGCCCGGAACGTGTCGGCCGCGCCGAGCAGCACGCTGCGGCCGTCCGCGACGAGCACCCGGGCGATCTTGCCGCAGGTGGTGGTCTTGCCGGCGCCGTTGACGCCGACCACGAGCACCACCGCCGGGACGCCCTCCTTCGGCGCGGTGCGCAGCGAGCGGTCCAGGCTCGGGTCGAGCGCGTTGACCAGCTCGGCGGCGAGCAGCGCCCGCAGCTCGTCCCCGGTACGGGTGCCGAGCACCCGGGTCCGCTCGCGCAGCCGGTCGACGATCTCCCGGGTGGCGTCGATGCCGACGTCGGCGGTGATCAGGCTGTCCTCGATCTCCTCCCAGGTGTCCTCGTCCAGCCGGTCACGGCTGAGCAGGCCGAGCAGGCCCTTGCCGAAGACGTTCTGCGAGCGGGACAGCCGGGAGCGCAGCCGGACCAGCCGGCCGGCGGTGGGCTCCGGCACCTCGACCTGCGGCACCTCGACCGGAGGGGCCGGCGGCGCCTCGACCACCACGCCGGTGGTGAGTTCCGCCTCCGGGGCCTCGACCGGCGGGCCGGCCAGGTCCTCCTCCGTCCGGGTGTCGACCTCCGTGCGCGGCAGCGGCGGCTGCGGGCGCCGGCGCAGCCGGGGCACCACGAGGCTCAGGCCGCCGATGATCAGCACGCCGAGCAGGGCGAGAGCGACGAGGAGGTATTCCGTCATGCCCGAAATCCTGTCAGATGCCGGCGACGGCGTCCCACTCACCGCCTCGGCACGCGCACAACCTGCGGGTACGCTCGCACCGGAAGGCGTACCGCAACCGCCGGCCGGGTAGGGAACAGCCGAAACGATCTTGTCGGAGGTGTGTGTCGTGCTCGGTTCCCGCCTGCTCATCGGCCCGTTGCTGCGCCGGGTCGTCGACACGCGGGCGACCGTCTGGGTCGAGACGAGCGCGCCCGCGGTGGTCACCGTCCGCACGGCCGACGGCGCCACCGGCAGCGCGCCCACCTTCTCCGCGTACGACCACCACTACGCGATCGTCGTGGTGACCGGGCTCACCCCGGACAGCGCCACGACCTACGAGGTGCTGGTCGACGACGAGGTCGCGTGGCCGCTGCCCGACTCGTCGTTCCCGCCGAGCGTGATCCGGACCCGCGCGCTCGACGACGCCGACCAGCCGGTGCGGCTGCTGTTCGGCTCCTGCCGGGAGACCACCCAGCACTCCACCGCCCGGAAGCTGCCGCCGGACGCGCTGGACGCGTACGCCCGGCGGGTGATGGCCGCGCCCGACCAGGCCGTGCTGCCCGACCTGCTGGTGCTGCTCGGCGACCAGGTGTACGCGGACGAGACCTCGCCGACGGTGCGGCGGCTGCTCAAGCGACGCCGGCGCCGGCCGAAGGACGCCCCGGCGACGCAGGTGGTCAGCTTCGACGAGTACACCAAGCTCTACCTGGAGTCGTGGCGCGACCCGGAGATCCGCTGGCTGTTCTCCACCGTGCCGAGCGTGATGATCTTCGACGACCACGAGGTGATCGACGACTGGAACACCTCGCAGTCGTGGCGCGCGGACATGCGCGAGCAGCCGTGGTGGGCCGAGCGGATCCGCAGCGGCCTCGCCTCCTACTGGGTCTACCAGCACCTGGGCAACCTGAGCCCGGACGAGATCGCCGCCGACCCGGTGTACGCGAAGGTGATCGCCGCCGAGGACGCCACGAGCGTGCTGCACGAGTTCGGCGAGCGGGTCGACAAGGAGGCCGACCTGGCGCACGACACCGAGCGCTGGCGGGCCGTGCAGTACCAGTGGAGCTACGCGCTGGACCTGGGCCGCACCCGCCTGGTCATGCTGGACAACCGGTCCAGCCGGGTGCTCCTGCCGCGCAACCGGGCGATGCTGCCGCCGGGCGAGTGGTCGTGGTTCCTCGACCAGGCGCACGGCACCTACGACCATCTGGTGGTGGGCAGCTCGCTGCCGTGGCTGCTGCCGCCGGGCATCCACCACGTCGAGGCGTGGAACGAGCGCCTGGCCGACTCGGACCGCCCCTGGGTGGCCCGGCTCTCCGAGCAGATCCGCCGGGCCCTGGACCTGGAGCACTGGGCGGCGTTCCGGCGCTCGTTCGAGGCGCTGGGCGAGCTGTTCGCGCGGCTGGGCAGCGGCACCGCGCCACGCACCGGCGCGCGGGTGGGCGCCGGGCCGGCGTACGCGCGACCGGCGTCGATCAGCGTGCTCTCCGGCGACGTGCACCACTCGTACGTGGCGCGGGCCCGGTTCGCCGACCGCGACGTCCGCACGCCGGTGCACCAGCTCACCTGTTCGCCGATCCACAACCAGGTGCCGGCCGGCATGCGCCCGCTGATGACGCTGGGCTGGAATCCGGGGCCGGCCGGGGCGACCCGGGCGCTGGCGCGTTCGGCCGGGGTACGCCGCCCGCCGGTGCGCTGGCGGAAGCTGGCCGGGCCCTATTTCGGCAACGCCGTGGCCACGCTCACCCACCAGGGCCGTAAGGCCGCCGTGGTGATCGAGGGCACGACCAGCGACGGCGAACTGCGACCGGTGGCGCAACAGCAACTCAGCGAGGGCGACTGAGTACCCTCTGAGCGTGGACGAGACGCTGCGCGCCGTGGAGCACGAGTTGACCGCGCTGCTGCGCCGCGGCCGGGCGCTGTCGTGGGAGATCGCCCGCGAGGTCCACCCGAACCTGGAGCCCAACGCGTACGGCCTGCTGCTCTGGCTGCGGCGGTCGGGGTCGACCCGGCTCACCGACCTGGCCGCGAAGCTGGGCATCGGCAAGGGCACGCTGAGCCGCCAGATCGGCGGGCTGGAGGCGCTGGGCCTGGTCCGCCGCGACCCGGACCCGACGGACCGGCGGGCCGCCCAGCTCAGCCTCACCGAAGAGGGCACCCGGCGGTTCGACGCGGCCCGGGCGGCCCGACTCGGACAGATCAGGCGTTCGCTCGAAAGCTGGCCACAAGAGGACGTCGCGGACCTTGCCCGGCTGATGCACCGCTTCAACGAGTCGTTCTGACCCGGCCCCACCTGGAACAAAGCCCGGCCGGGTGAAGTTGTTGCTTTAGGCAACCACCTCCTACGGTTGCCCGAGGCAACCCTTCTCCCCCGTCCCGGAGGCCACCCACGATGACGACTCAGGCGACTGCGCCCGCACGGGCGACCGCCGTCGACATGTCCCACCGGCAGATCCTGGAAGCCCTCTCCGGCCTGCTGCTGGGCATGTTCGTCGCGATCCTCTCCTCCACGGTCGTCTCCAACGCGCTGCCGCGGATCATCACCGACCTGCGCGGCGGTCAGTCCGCGTACACCTGGGTGGTCACCTCGACGCTGCTGGCGACCACCGCGACCACGCCCATCTGGGGCAAGCTCTCCGACCTGTTCAGCAAGAAGCTGCTGGTCCAGCTCTCCCTGGTGGTCTTCGTGCTGGGCTCGGTGCTCGCCGGGCAGGCACAGACCACCGGTGAGCTGATCGCCTGCCGGGTCGTGCAGGGCGTCGGCGCGGGCGGCCTCACCGCCCTCGCCCAGGTGATCATGGCGACGATGATCGCCCCGCGCGAGCGCGGCCGGTACAGCGGCTACCTCGGCGCGGTGATGGCCGTCGGCACCATCGGCGGGCCGCTCATCGGCGGCGTGATCGTGGACACCTCCTGGCTCGGCTGGCGCTGGTGCTTCTACGTCGGCGTGCCGTTCGCCGTGCTCGCCCTGATCGTGCTCCAGCGGACGCTGCGGCTACCGGTGGTCAAGCGCGATGTGAAGATCGACTGGTGGGGCGCCACGCTCATCACCGCCGCCGTCTCGCTGCTGCTCGTCTGGATCACGCTGGCCGGTGACAGGTACGACTGGGTCTCCTGGCAGAGCGGTGCGATGGTGGCCGGCGCGGCGCTGCTCGGCGTGCTCGCCACCCGGGTCGAGAAGCGTGCCGCGGACCCGATGATCCCGCCGCGGCTGTTCCGCAACCGCACCATCACGCTCGCCGTCATCGCCAGCATCGCGGTCGGCGTCGGCATGTTCGGCGCCTCGGTGTTCCTCGGGCAGTATTTCCAGATCAGCCGCGGCGCCAGCCCGACGATGTCCGGCCTGATGACGCTCCCGATGATCGGCGGCCTGCTGGTCTCCTCCACGGTGGTCGGCCGGATCATCACCGCCACCGGCCGCTGGAAGAGCTGGCTCGTCATCGGCTCGGTACTGCTCACCGCCGGCTTCGCGCTGATGGGCACCATGCGCGCGGACACCCCGTACTGGCACCTCGCCGTCTTCATGGCCCTGATCGGCCTCGGCGTCGGCATGTCCATGCAGAACCTGGTGCTGGCCGTGCAGAACACGGTCCGCCCGGACGAACTGGGCGCGGCCAGCTCGGTGGTGGCGTTCTTCCGCAGCCTCGGCGGCGCGATCGGCGTGAGCGCGCTCGGCGCGGTGCTCGGGCACCGGGTCACCGGCTACACGGCCGACGGTCTGAGCCGCCTCGGCATCCCGGCCTCCGGGTCGGGTGGCGGCCTGCCGGACGTGCATACGCTGCCCGGCCCGATCCGCACCGTGGTCGAGTCCGCGTACGGGCACGCCGCCGGTGACATCTTCCTGGCCGCCGCCCCGTTCGGGCTGCTCGCCCTCGTCGCGGTGGTCCTCATCCGGGAGGTGCCGCTGCGCCGCTCCAACGCCGAGCCGGTCCCCGCCGGGCGGGAGAAGGCCGACGTGATCCCGGTCGGAGCGGGGGACTGACGATGGACGCCGCGGAACGTGAGCGGTACGGCCCGCGGACCCGTCCGCTGCCCTACGAACGGGGTACGGACGGGCCACGGGTGGTACTGGTCGGCGTGGACGGCAGCCGCACCTCGATGCGCGCCGCCGCGTACGCCGCCGGGCTGGCCCGGCGGCAGGGCGCCACGCTGGTGGCGGTGTTCGTCAGCTCGCCGACCTCGTACAGCGCGATGCTCTCCGGCGTGGTGGCCGGCGCGGTCCAGCAGACCCACGACGAGCTGGCCGACGAGCTGCGCGCCGAGTGCCGGCGTGGGGCCGAGGAACTGGACCTGCCGGTGACGTTCCTGTGCCGGCGCGGCGACGCCTACACCGAGCTGTGCCGGGCCGCCGACGAGCACCGGGCCGACATGGTGGTGGTCGGGTCCTCCGAGCAGGCCGGGCACAAGCTGGTCGGCTCGGTCGCCACCCGGCTGGTCCGCACCGGCCGCTGGCCGGTCGTCGTGGTGCCGTAGGCCGGCGATTAACGCATCGCGGCGTGCCCGGCGCTCACCTAGCATCCCTCGGATGACCTGGACCGCACCTGAGATCGACCGCCGCCACGAGCCCTACGTCGCCGACGAGCGCTCCATGCTGCAAGGCTGGCTCGACCTCCACCGTGACACCCTGCAACACAAGTGCGCCGGGCTGACCGCCGAGCAACTGCGCACACCGAGCGTGGAGCCCTCCGGGCTGACCCTGCTCGGCCTGGTCCGGCACATGGCCGACGTCGAGCGGTGGTGGTTCCGCCACCGCGCCGCCGCCCTGGACCTGCCGGACCTCTACGACTACAGCACCGACCCGGACGCCGACCTCAACGACATCGCCGACGTCGACCCGGCCGAGGCGTTCGCCACGCTGCGGGCCGAGATCGAGGCCGCCGACCGGGCCGTGGCCGACCTGCCGCTGGACCACACCTTCCGCCTACGCCGGGGCGACACCGTCAACGAGATCAGCCTGCGCTGGGTGTACGTGCACATGATCGAGGAGTACGCCCGGCACAACGGCCACGCCGACCTGATCCGGGAACGTGTCGACGGCGTGACCGGGAGCTGACCCGGCTCAGTACGCCAGCGCCGCCCGCAGGTACCGCAGGTCGGCCGGGCCGCTCCAGCGGTGCGCGGACAGGCCCGCCACCCGGGCGCCGGCCACCGCGCGGTCCTCGTCGTCGACGAACAGCACCCGCCCCGGCGGCGTCTCCAGTGCCTCGCAGGCGGCCTGGAAGTACTCCTTCGCCGGCTTGTGCACCCCGATGACCGAGGAGTTGACGATCACGTCCAGCTCCTCGGTCAGGCCCAGCGCGGCCAGGTCGGCGTCGAGCAGGTCGGTGGCGTTGGTACCCAGCCCCACCCGGATGCCCGCCGCCCGCACCTCACGGACGAACGCCAGCACGTCCGGATCGACCTCGCCGCGGTAGCTCTGCCACTCCTGGACCGCCGCACGGGCCCGGTCCACGCCGACTGCGGGGGTCAGCGCGTCGGCCACGCTCGTCATCCACTGGGCGTGGCTGACCTGCCCGGTCAGCACCGGCTGGAGCAGTCCCCAGGACATCGCGATCTCACCGAGGACGCCCTCGGTCAGCCCGTACTCCCGCTCGACGCCGACGGCCACCGCCGGGTCCCAGCGGCGCAGCACGCCGTCGAAGTCCACCAGGAGCGCCGTGGCGCGTTCCCGACTCACTCGTCTGTCACCTGTTCCTCGTCGTCGGCCCGGTTGAGCCGCTGGCTGATCACCTGGGTCACACCGGCGCGCATGGTCACCCCGTAGAGCGCGTCGGCGATCTCCATGGTCCGCTTCTGGTGTGTGATCACGATCAGCTGGCTCTTCTCCCGCAACTGTGCCAGCAGCGTGATCAGGCGGCCCAGGTTCACGTCGTCGAGCGCCGCCTCCACCTCGTCCATGATGTAGAACGGGCTGGGCCGGGCGCGGAAGATCGCCACGAGCATGGCCACCGCGGTCAGTGACCGCTCCCCGCCGGAGAGCAGCGAGAGCCGCTTGATCTTCTTGCCCGGCGGGCGGGCCTCGACCTCGACACCGGTGGTGAGCATGTCCTCCGGGTCGGTGAGGATCAGCCGGCCCTCGCCGCCGGGGAACAGCACCGTGAAGACCTGCTCGAACTCCCGGGCGGTGTCGGCGAACGCGCTGGCGAAGACCTCAAGGATGCGGTCGTCCACGTCCTTGACCACTGTGAGCAGGTCCCGGCGGGTGGCCTTGAGGTCCTCCAGCTGCTCGGAGAGAAACTTGAAACGCTCCTCCAGCGCCGCGAACTCCTCCAGCGCGAGCGGGTTCACCTTGCCCAGCAGGGCCAGCTCCCGCTCCGCCTTGGCGGCCCGCTTCTCCTGCACCGGCCGCTCGTAGCGGACCGGCTCCGGCACCGGCCGGCCGTCCTTCTCGGCGAGCGCCACGTCCGCGTCGGTGGGCGGCACCAGCCGGTCCGGGCCGTACTCGGCGACGAGCGTGGCCACGTCCAGCCCGAAGTCCTCGGCGGCCTTGGCCTCCAGCTGCTCGATGCGCATCCGCTGTTCGGCGCGGGCCACCTCGTCGCGGTGCACCTGGCTGGTGAGCCGTTCCAGCTCGGCGGCGAGGCGCTTGGCCGCGCCGCGTACCTCGGACAGCTCGGCCTCGCGCGCGGCGCGCTCGCGGGCGACGGCGTCGCGGTGCTCCTCGGCCCGGGCGATGGAGACGGTGAGCCGGGTGAGCGCCTCGCGGGCGCCGCCGACCACGGCCCGGGCGATCTGGGCGCCCCGGGTACGGGCCGCGCGCCGGGCCGCGGCGCGCTCCCGCGCCGCGCGTTCGGCGGTGGCCTGCCGGGCCAGCGAGTCGGCCCGCCCGGCGATCGAGGCCACCCGCTCCTCGGCGGTACGCACAGCGAGCCGGACCTCCATCTCGTTCTGCCGTGCCTGCGGCACCATGGCGGCGAGCTGGTCCCGCTCCTCGGTGGACGGCTCGGCGTCGATCGGGGTGGCCTCGGCCAGCCGGAGCCGTTCCTCCAGTTCGGCGAGCGCCGCCAGGTCCCGTTCCCGGGCCGCCTCGGCGCGGGAACGGGACTCGCCGAGCCGGTCGGTCTCCGCCTTCGCCGAGCGGGCCGCGGCGCCCAGTTCGGCGAGGCGGCGCGCGGCGGCGTTGCGGTGGCTCTCCGCCTCCCGCTTGGCGGCGGCGGCGTGCTGCACCGCCTCCTTGGCGGCGGCCACCTCGGCGCGCGCCTCGGCCAGCTGTTCCCGCAGCTCGGTGGCGGTGCGCTCGGCGGTGGCCCGGTTGGCCCGCGCCTCCTCGACGGCGGCCTGCACCTCGATGAAGCTCGGCGCCTTGGCCGAGCCGCCCGCCGCCGCGTACGCACCGACAACGTCACCGTCGGGGGTGACCGCGCGCAGCTCCGGGTTCGCGGCGACGAGCGCGGACGCGGCGGCCAGGTCGTCGACGAGCGCCACGTCGCGCAGCGCCCGGTGCACGGCCGGGCGGATCGAGGCCGAGCACTCCACCAGGTCGGGGGCCCAGCGGGCGCCCTCGGGCAGCTTCGGGCGCAGCGCGTCGGCGGAGCCGTCCATGCCCGGTCCGGCGGGGCTGCCGACGAGCAGTCCGGCCCGGCCGGCGTCGGAAATCTTGAGCAGCCGCATCGCCTCGACCGCCTCGTCCACGCCGCTGACCGCCACCGCGTCGGCCAGGCCGCCCAGCGCGGCGGCGAGCGCCGCCTCGTCACCGGGTGCGACGGTGAGCAGCCCGGCGAGGCTGCCGAGCAGCCCTGGCACCTGGTCGGCGCGGGCGAGCAGTTCCCCGGCGCCGTCCTTGCGGCGCAGGCCCATGGCGAGCGCCTCCTCGCGGGCCTTCCAGGTGGCGGCGTCCTTCTCGGCGGCGCGCTCACCGTCGGCGAGGCTGCGCACCGCAGCCTGGGCCCGCTCGTGCACGGCCACCGCCTCGTCGTGCCGGGCGTCCAGGTCGGCGTTGTCCCGGTCGGCCTCGGTCGACTGTTCGGCGACCGCGTCCAGGTCGGCCTGCGCCTTCTCGGCCCGGCCCATCGCGTCGGTGTGCGCCGCGGCGAGCCGTTCGATCTCCTCGCCGGCGCTCGTGGTCCGTGCCCGGGCGGAGTTGACCTGGCCGGTCAGGCGGGCCAGCCCCTCCCGCCGGTCGGCGATGGCCTTGGCGGCGGCGACCAGCTCCCGCTCGGCGGCGGCGAGCTGCCGTTCCAGCTCCTGGCGGTGCTCGACCGCCTCGGCCAGCCGGATCTGGTCCTCGGTGAGCGCGGCGCGCAGCTCCTCCTCCTGCTCGCGGACACGCCGCGACTCCGCCTCCAGCTGTTCCGGGTCGCGGCCGGGGCGCTCGTCGTCGCCGGGGGCGCTGAGGTGACGCAGCCGCTCCCGGGCCAGTTGCTCGATCGAGCGGAACCGCTCCTGGAGCGCGGAGAGGCGGTACCAGGTGTCCTGCGCCGCCGCGAGCAGCGGTGCGTCCTCGGCCAGCGCCGCCTCCAGCTCGCCGAGGCGGCCCTGCACCTCGCCGTGCTCGGCCTCGATCAGCTCGCGCCGCTCGCGCAGCGCGGTCTCGTCGGCGATCTCCTTGTCCAGTGTGGTCCGCAGCGTGTACAGGTCGTCGGCGAGCAACCGCAGCCGGGCGTCACGCAGGTTGGCCTGGATCCCGGCGGCGCGGCGGGCCACCTCGGCCTGACGGCCCAGCGGCTTGAGCTGGCGGCGCAGCTCGGCGGTGAGGTCGGTCAGGCGGTTGAGGTTGGTCTGCATCGCGTCGAGCTTCCGCAGCGCCTTCTCCTTGCGCTTGCGGTGCTTGAGGACGCCCGCCGCCTCCTCGATGAACGCCCGCCGGTCCTCCGGCTTGGCGTGCAGCATGCCGTCGAGGCGGCCCTGGCCGACGATGATGTGCATCTCCCGGCCGATGCCCGAGTCGGACAGCAGCTCCTGGATGTCCAGCAGACGGCAGGAGTCGCCGTTGATCTCGTACTCGCTCTCGCCGGAGCGGAACATCCGGCGGGTGATGGAGACCTCGGTGTACTCGATCGGCAGCGCGCCGTCGGTGTTGTCGATGGTGAGGGTGACCTCGGCCCGGCCCAGCGGCGCCCGCCCGGCGGTGCCGGCGAAGATGACGTCCTCCATCTTGCCGCCACGCAGCGCCTTGGCGCCCTGCTCGCCGAGGACCCAGGCGATGGCGTCGACGACGTTGGACTTGCCGGAGCCGTTCGGGCCGACCACGCAGGTGATCCCGGGCTCCAGCTTCAACGTCGTGGCAGAGGCGAAGGATTTGAAGCCCTTCACCGTCAGGCTCTTGAGATGCACCTTCTCGATCCTCGTCCGGTGGCCGCCGTACCGTCGCCGGCTGCGCGGACCTGGTGAACCCGCAGACTAACCCGGGACCGGGGCGGCGCCGCCACGCGACCCACCCGCCGGACCGGCTGTCTGCTTTCCGCCCGGAGGTCACGGACGGAACGGAAATGCATGATCACAATTACCGGGCGCAATTCCGGGCGGTTCCGCAAGATCGAGAATTGCGACGGCGGCGACGAAAAGGGGTACGCACATGGCTGCGCGCCGGCACTTGAGTGTCGGCGCGCTTTTCGGTGTGGTGCGATTCAGTTTTCCGACAACTGGAGATCAGGTCAGCGCGGGCTCGGCCAGACGGAGGAGGTCATCTGCCTCCGCCGCTGCCGCCGCAAGCCGATCGTTGTCGGCGCGCAGACGCGTGATCTCGAACTCCAGTGCCTGAACCCTGGCACGCAGTCGGGTGACCTCGTCGAGCAGACGCCGGTCGGGCGCTGCACTTACGTGGCCGTAGAGGGCCTTCGCCATGCTGACTCCTTGATGTGCGCTGCCGGAAAGGCCGGCCAACGCGCGCCCATGATGTTCGCGGCTGCCATTCCCACTGCATCGGGGCATGGCTGGGCGCGACTGGCGACACCTACATATTGAGCCGAAACCCCCTCCTTCGTCAAGTTGACCAAGGCCGTAGATCATCTCCACGTCGGCCGGTCCACTCGCCGGGGGCTGCCACAAGGCGCGGACACGCTCTGTCCGGACGCCTTTACTGTACGCCGGAAATGTGCGAAGGACTCATCCTTGCCGCCGGCTTCGCCTTAACTCTTTCTTAGCCACGTTGCCGCAGCTTGGAGCGCGCCCGTAGCGTCACCCGGGCCCGCAACCGACCCGTGGAGGGGACAGGCGTGTACCGCTGGAACGACCCGATCGAACCGGAGGGCGCCCGCCGGCGTCCCGAGCCGCCGACCGACGAGGGTCCGGCGTGGCTCAGCGACCGGCCCGAGCCGCGGTCGTCGTACCTGTTCGGGGACGGAGCGCAGCAGCCGCCCGCCGACTCCTACCCGCCGGCCCGGGACCGGTGGAACGGCGAGGAGCAGCCGACCGCCGCGTGGCACGGCCAGGAGCCCGCGTGGCGGGGCCACGAGCAGCCCGCGGCGTGGCAGGGGCAGGAACAGCCCACCGCCTGGCAGGGGCAGGAACAGCCGGCCACCTGGCAGGGGCATGAGCAGCCGGCCGGCGGCTGGGAGCAGCCCGCCGCGACCTGGCGGCCGGCGACCGACACCCCGGCCGACGACCGGCGGAGCCCGAAGCGGCGCCTGTCCCGGCCGTTCGTGATCGGCGGTGCCGCCGCCGCGGCGACGCTCGTGGTGAGCCTCGGCGTGGGCGCCGTCCTGCTGCCCCGCGACGACCAGGGCACCAAGCGCACCTCCGCCGACGCGCCGGTGGCCGCCGCGCCGCAGGCGCCCGAGGGGTCGGAGGAGGCGCCCGCCGACGCGCTCGCCCCCGAGTCGGCGAGCCCGTCCGCCGTACCGACCACCGCCGCGCCGAGCCCGACGAAGAAGGCCACCCCGAAGCCGAACCGCAGCACCGCCCCGTCGCGGCAGCAGGAGCGCAGCAGCGCCCCGAGCGGCGGGTCGAGCAGTGGTGGATCGAGCGGCGGCTCCACGAGCACCAAGGCCACCGCCACGACCGGGCTCAGCGCCGAACTCCAGAAGGTCGTCACGATCGTCAATCAGGAGCGGGCGAAGGCCGGCTGCAAGGCGCTCACCGTCAACGCCAAGCTGAACCTGGCCGCCCAGCGGCACAGCCAGGACCAGGCCGACCACCAGAAGATGGACCACACGGGCAGCGACGG
This sequence comes from Micromonospora sp. AMSO1212t, assembly GCF_008868145.1. Lineage (NCBI taxonomy): Bacteria > Bacillati > Actinomycetota > Actinomycetes > Micromonosporales > Micromonosporaceae > Micromonospora > Micromonospora sp. AMSO1212t. The sequence continues at coordinate 9,572 of NZ_WBKS01000026.1, read as the reverse complement.
CAGCCAGCCCTGGGACCGGGTCAAGGCCGCCGGCTACAGCTACCGCATGGTGGGCGAGAACGTGGCCTGGAACTACCAGACGCCGGCGGCGGTCATGGAGGGCTGGATGAACTCCGAAGGCCACCGGAAGAACATCCTCAACTGCTCGTACACCCAGATCGGGGTGGGTGTGGCGCGCAGCAACGGGCCGTACTGGACGCAGGTCTTCGCCACCCCGAGCTGACCGCGCGTCGTGACCGGCCCGGCGCTCGTTGACCGGTCGGGGGCGGCGTCGGGCCGCCCGCGTCCGGGGAGCTGTCGATGCGGATCCGGCCGGTGTGGGCCGTGCCGCGCTCCCGGCCGGCCCACGTCCGCCGACGTGGCCCGCGCCGGGGCGCGGCGCTCGCGCTGACCGCGCTGCTGCTCGCCCCGGTGCCGGCCTGCCGCCGGCCGATCACACCGCCCGGCGCGCCCACGCCCTGGCCGGCCGCCCAGGCCGAAAGCTGGCGGTGGCAGTGGCAGCTCACCACCCCGGTGGACGTCACGGTCGACGCCGACGTCTTCCTCCTCGACCCGGTGACGACCACCTCGGCCGAGACCGCCGCGCTGCGCGAGCAGGGCCGCCGGCTGGTCTGCCACGTGCGGGTCGGCACGTACGCCGCCGACGACCCGGACGCCACCCGCTTCCCCGCCGCCGTACGCGGCGCGGCGGCGCCGGGGCGGCCGGCAAGCCGCTTCCTGGACGTACGGAACTGGGACGCGCTCGCGCCGGTGCTGGCCGACCGGTTCCGGCTGTGCCGGGGCAAGGGCTTCGGCGCGGTGGCGTTCGCCGACGCGGACGGCTACCGGCACCGCTCCGGCTTCTCGCTGGACTTCGACGACCAGTTGCTGTTCAACCGCCGGCTGGCCGGGCTGGCCCGCAAGATCGACCTCTCTCCCGGGCTGGTCGACGACGTGGCGCAGGTGGCCGCGCTCGCCCCCGACTTCGACTTCGCGGTCAACCAGGAGTGCGTACGCCGCCGCGAGTGCGCGAAGCTGCTGCCGTTCGTCGACGCCGGGAAGCCGGTCTTCCACGTCGAGTACACCGGCGACCCGGCGGACTTCTGCGTCACCTCGGTCGGCTACGGCTTCGCCTCGATCCGCAAGGACCGGCAGCTGGACGCCGGGCGGGAGCCGTGCGTGCTGCCGTGACGCCGCGGCGCCCCCGCCCGTCGGGGAGCGGGGGCGCCGGCGTGCGCGCTCAGCCGGTGGTCGCGCCGGTGGCCGAGGTGGTGGTCTCACCGCCGCGCTGCGACGGCACCCCCGCGTGTTCCGCGCTCAGCGGGGTGGCCAGGTCCTCCAGGGACTTGCCCTCGGCCTTGACGCCGAGCGCCAGCTCCACCAGCCCGCCGATGATCATGATGGTGGCGCCGATGACGAACGCCAGCACGGTCTGCCCGACCTCGCCGCTGCCGACCAGCTTGGCGAAGAGCAGCGGGCCGGTGATGCCACCGGCGGCGGTGCCGATCGCGTAGAAGAACGCGATCGCCATGGCCCGGGTCTCCATCGGGAAGATCTCACTGACCGTCAGGTACGCCGCGCTCGCGCCGGCCGAGGCGAAGAACAGCACCACGCACCAGCAGGCGGTCATGGTCACCGCGCTCAGCACGCCGGAGTGGAACAGCCAGGCGGTGCCGAGCAGCAGCACCCCCGAGCCGATGTACGACCCGGCGATCATCGGCACCCGGCCCACTGTGTCGAACAGCCGGCCCAGCAGCAGCGGGCCGAGCAGGTTGCCGACCGCGATCACCGCGAAGTAGTAGCCGCTGTTGCCGGGCGGCACGTCGAAGAACGTCTCCAGGATCTGGGCGAACCCGAACGTGATCGCGTTGTAGAGGAACGCCTGGCCGATGAAGAGCGCGAAGCCCAGCGTGGCCCGTTTGGGATAGCGGCGGAACAGGGTCCGGGCGATCTCCAGGAAGTTCGTGCTCCTACGCTGCCGGATCTCGATGTAGTTGTCCGCCTCGGCGAGGTCCTTGCCGGTCTCCCGTCTCACCTCGGCCTCGACCGAGTCCACGAGGTGGTTGGCCTCGTCGGCGTGCCCGTGGATGAACAGCCACCGTGGGCTCTCCGGTACGTGCCGGCGCACCAGCAGGATCACCACGCCGAGCACCGCGCCCAGCCCGAACGCCACCCGCCAGCCGAGGTTGGTCGGCAGGCCGTTGAGCAGCGGTACGGTCAGCAGCGCGCCGAGCGCCGCGCCGAGCCAGAACGTGCCGTTGATGATGATGTCGATGCGGCCGCGGTGGCGGGCCGGGATCAGCTCGTCGATCGCCGAGTTGATGGCGGCGTACTCACCGCCGATGCCCATGCCGGTGAGGAACCGGAACAGGAAGAACCACCAGGTGTCGAACGACAGCGCGGTGAGCGCGGTGGCGACCAGGTACAGCCCGAGCGTCAGCAGGAACAGCTTCTTGCGGCCGAACCGGTCGGTGAGCCACCCGAACAGGAGCGCGCCGGTGCAGGCGCCCGCGACGTAGAGCGCGGCGGCCAGGCCGGTGACCTGGCTCTGGGTGATGTCCAGGCCGCTGCCCGGCTCGGCGAGCTTGCCGGAGAGGTTGCCGACGATCGTCACCTCGAGCCCGTCGAGGATCCAGACCGTGCCCAGACCGATGACGATCATCCAGTGCCAGCGGGACCACGGCAGCCGGTCGAGGCGGGCCGGGACGTTGGTCCGTACGGTGCCGGTCGCGGCGTCGGTGCTCACGACGCCCGCCGGCGGGATGCGGAGGCCGGGGCACGACGCGCCGCCGGGGATAGCTGTTCGTCCATGGCGGCCCACATGCCCCGCAGGTAGGGGCCTTAATCACGGCGAAGAACCGGAACCGGCATGCCCCGGGAGCCGTGACTCCCGGGGCATGTCGTGCAGGCCGCACGCCGCCCGGCCGACCCTGGTCAGCGGGCGCCGACCAGCTCCGGCGCCGGGGCGGGCGGCGGCTCGACCGCCGGGGCGGCCGTACGGCGGCGCATGAAGCGCGGCGCCCACCAGTTCGCGTCACCGAGCAGCGTCATCACCGAGGGCAGCACGACCGCGCGGATGATCGTGGCGTCCAGCAGGATCGCCGCCGCCAGCCCGATGCCGAGCTGCTTGAAATCGATCATGCTGAGCGTGGCGAAGATGGAGAACACCGCCACCATCACCACCGCCGCGCTGGTCACCACCCCGGCCGAGGAGGTGATGCCGTGCGCCACCGCCTCCCGGTTGGGCATGCCCCGGTCGACCGCCTCGCGGATCCGGCTCACCACGAAGACGTGGTAGTCCATGGACAGTCCGAACAGCACCACGAACAGGAACAGCGGCAGCCAGGTGACGATCGCGTCCATCGAGGTGAAGCCGAGCAGCCCCTCCGCCCAGTCGCTCTGGAAGACCAGCACCAGCAGCCCGTACGCGGCGCCGGCGGAGAGCAGGTTCAGCACGATCGAGGTCAGCGCCACCACCACCGACCGGAACGTCCACGCCATCACCAGGAACGTGAGCGCCAGCACGAACGCCGCGACGATCGGCAGCTTCGCCCAGATGTGGGCGGCGTAGTCCTCGCTGGCGGCCACGCCGCCGCCGACCGCGTACTCCACGCCCGGGATGCCGCCGAGCGTGGCCGGGACCAGGTCCTGGCGCAGCTCGTGCAGCGACCGGGACGCCTCGTCGGAGCGGCTGGCGTGCGGCGTGGCCACCTCCAGCACCGACACCCGCCGGTCCGCCGACACCCGGATCTCCGGGCCGTCCCCCTCGGCCGGCGCGAAGAGCGGGTCGACGGCGGTACGGCCGGCCAGGTCGGTGAGCGCGGCCCGCACCTGTTCGGCCTGCTCGGCGGGCGCCCGCACGGCGACCGTGTGGCTGGTGCCGTTGCTCGGGTAGGCCGCGGTGAGCCGGTCGTACGCCTGCATGGCCGCGGTGTTGCGCGGCACGTCCTCGGCGGCGGGGAACTTCAGCTTCATGCCGAGCGCCGGCGCGGCGAGCGCGAGCAGCAGCGCGACCGAGATCAGCAGCGTGGCCACCGGCGCGCGCAGCGCCGGCTTGAGCACCGTCGGCCAGAACCGGGGCCGGGCCGGCTGCCCGTCCCGCCCGGTGCGCGGGGCGGTGAGGCGCCACAGCAGCGGCACCCGCGGCCGGTCGACCCAGCGGCCCAGCTTCGCCAGCAGCGCCGGCAGCACGGTCAGCGAGCCGATCACGGCGACCGCCACCACCAGGATCGAGCCGACCGCCAGCGAGGAGAAGATCGCGTCCTGGGCGAGCAGCAGACCGCCCATCGAGATGATCACGGCGGTGCCGGAGACCACCACGGCGTGCCCGGAGGTCTCCGCCGCGATCTCCACCGCGTCGAGGCCGGACCGGCCCTTGGCCCGTTCCTCCCGTTCCCGCCGCACGTAGAACAGCGAGTAGTCCACGCCGACCGCCATGCCGATCAGCAGGATGACGCTCGCGGTGGTGTCGGTGGCCGGCACCAGGTGGGAGGCGAGTGTGGAGAGACCCATCGCGGCGGCCACCGAGGAGAGTGCCAGCAGCACCGGCACCCCGGCGGCGATCAGCGCGCCGAACGCGATGATCAGGATGGCCAGCGTCACCGGCAGGCTGAGCAGCTCGGCGCGCTTGAAGTCCTTGCCGAGCGTGTCGTCGAGCGCCTTGTCGATCGACGGGCCGCCGACCTGCTCCACCCGCAGTTGCGGGTGCGCGACCTGCACCTTCGCGGTGGTGTCCCGCAGCGGCTGCACCCGGTCCCCCGCGGTGCCCGGGTCGCCCGACATGGTGATCGGCACCAGCAGCGCGCTGCCGTCGCGCGACGGCATCGGCGTACCGATCGAGGCCACGCCGTCGACCTGCCGCAGCCGGTCCGCCGCGTCCTGCGCGGCGGCCTTCGCGGCCGCCTGGTCGAGCGAGCCCGACCGGGCGGTGATCAGCACGTTCTCGGTCGCCGGCTGGTCGAACCCGCCACTGTCGACGATCAGCTGTGCCCGTCCGAACTCGCCGATCGCCTGATCCTCGTCGGTGGCCTCGTTCAGCCCGGCGGCGCTGCCGCCGACGAAACACACCGCCACGAAGACCACCCACAACGCGATCGCGCGCCACGGATGCTCCGCACTCCACCGTGCCAGCCGCACGGTAACCGGTCGCCTGCCCATGTCCCGGGTTCCACCCTCCTGATGCCGGCCCTGCGCCGACCCAAGATGACGCTAGGCAGCCGGCGGGGCCCCGACATCGGGGAACGGCCCCCGCTCGTCCCCGATCCGGGCGACGAGGTCCGCGCGGCCGGTTCCGGCCGCGCGGACCGGGCGGAAAAGGGCATCTCCGGGTACGCTCCGGCGCGTCTCCGGGGACCGTCCGGCGATGCACACCGGCACAACCCCGAACCGGCTCGGGGTCATCCCCGGAGGGTGCCCCGGGGCCGCGGCTGGCATCGCGGGCAACTGTAGGAGGACCGGTTCATGAACGCCTCGCGCCGGATCGGGGCGCCGCAGCGCGGGCAGGGCTCCCCCTCCCGGCCGTACGCGTTGAGCGACCGGTCGAAGTAGCCGCTCTCGCCGTTGACGTTGACGTACAGCTCGTCGAAGCTGGTGCCGCCCTGCTTGATCGCCTCGGCGAGCACGTCCCGGACGTGCCCGAGCAGCCGCAGCGCGGCCGGACGGGTGAGCGCGTCGGCGGGGCGGGTACCGTGCAGCTTCGCCCGCCACAGTGCCTCGTCGGCGTAGATGTTGCCCACCCCGGAGATCAGCGTCTGGTCGAGCAGCGCCCGTTTGATCTCCGTACGCTTGCGCCGCAGCGCCGCCACGAACGCCTCGTCGGAGAACTCCGGGTCCATCGGATCGCGGGCGATGTGGGCGATCTCGGCGGGCAACTCCGCCCCACCGGCCGACACGGACAGCCCGCCGAACGTGCGCTGGTCGACGAAGCGCAGCTCCGGCCCGTCGTCGGCGAACCGGAACCGGACGCGCAGGTGCAGTTCGTCGGCCGCGCCGACCGGCTGCAACAGCAGCTGGCCGGACATGCCGAGGTGGCCGATCACCGCGTCGCCGCTGTCCAGCGGCAGCCAGAGGTACTTGCCCCGGCGGCGTACGCCGGTGACGGTCCGGCCGGCGAGCACGTCGGCGAAGTGCGCGCCACCAGGCGCGTGCCGGCGTACCGCCCGGGGGTGGCGCACCTCGACGGCGGCGATCCGCCGGCCGATCACCCACTGGGCGAGTCCGAGCCGGACGGTCTCGACCTCGGGCAGCTCAGGCACGGCCGGCGCCCGCCTCGACGTCCGTCGTGTCGTCCTGCGGGCTCGTCCCGTCCTGGGCCTGCGCCGCCGCCTCCGCCTGCGCCGCCGCCTCGGCCTGCTCGGTGAGCGTGCGCCAGGCCGACTCGGCCGCGCGCTGCTCGGCCTCCTTCTTGCTGCGCCCCTCCGCGCCGCCGTAACGGTTGCCGGCCACCACCACCCAGGCGGTGAACGTCTTGAGGTGGTCCGGCCCGGTGCCCTCGATCCGGTACTCGGGCACGCCGAGCCCGAGCGCGGCGGTCAGCTCCTGGAGGCTGGTCTTCCAGTCCAGCGCCGCGCCCCGGCCCGCCGACTCGGCCATCAGCGGGTCGAACAGCCGGTGGATGACGATGGCCGCGGTGTCCAGGCCGTACTGGAGGTAGATCGCGCCCAGCAGCGCCTCCAGCGTGTCGGCCAGGATGCTCGCCTTGTCCCGTCCGCCGGTGGCCTCCTCGCCCTTGCCGAGCAGCAGGTACGCGCCCAGCCCGTCCGGGCCCAGACCACGCGCCACGTCGGCGAGCGCCCGCATGTTGACCACGCTGGCGCGCAGCTTCGCCAGCTGCCCCTCGGGCAGGTCGGGGTGGTTGTGGAACAGCGCTGTGGTGATCACCACGCCGAGCACCGAGTCGCCCAGGAACTCCAGCCGCTCGTTCGTGGGCAGGCCGCCGTTCTCGTACGCGTACGAGCGGTGGGTCAGCGCCCGCTCCAGCAGCTCCGGGTCGAGCGACACCCCGAAGGCCGCCTCCAGGTGGCCGACGGGAGCACGCCGCCGCTTGTCGTTGGTCATGGTGCTACCTCGGTGTCGTGTCGGTCAGGTGCGAAATCGTGCGGGATGTCGTCGAGCAGGGCGCGGACCGTCCCGGCGGCGTCACGACGCCACAGGTGGGCGGCCAGCGCGATACCGGAGGCGAGGTCCTCGGAGCCGGCCGCGCCGTGGCACACGACCACGGTGCCGCCCACCCCGAGCAGCGCCGCGGCACGCGGGGCGCCGCCGCGTGACGGTGGGCCGCCGGCCATGGCGTACGCGCCCTCGATGGCCTTCAGCAGGACGTTTCCGGTGAAACCGTCGGTCACCACGACGTCGGCGCGGGCGCCGAGCGAGATGTCGTACCCCTCGACCAGGCCGACGTAGCGGCCGTCGCAGGGCAGCGGCGCGGCGGCGAGCGCGGGCGCGGCGGTCCGGCGCAGGCGGTCGCCCTTGCCCGTCTCGAGGCCGACGGAGAGCAACCCGACGCGGGGTGCGGTGACGGCGTGGGCCACCGACGCGTAGGCGGCGCCGAGGAGGGCGTGCCGCGCCAGCGTGGCCGGTCCGGGTTCGAGCGTGCCGCCGACGTCGAGCAGCACCACCGGCCCCTCGACGGCGGGCAGCGTGGCGGCGAGCGCGGGCCGGCGTATCCCGGTCCAGCGGCCGAGGCCGAGCGCGGCGGCGGTGACTGTGGCGCCGGTCGAGCCGGCGGAGACGACGGCGTCGGCGAGTCCGTCGCGGACGGCCTGCACGGCGGTGCGTACCGTGCTCTCGCCGCGGGCGGCGGTGGGATGGTCGGCCATACCGACGGCGGTCCGCACCGGGCGGACCGTGACCCGGGCGCGCTGGGCCGGGTCGAGCGCACCGATCAGCTCGTCGGCCACCTCGATCGGGCCGACGAGCAGCAGGTGCAGGGCGGGATCCGTGCGTACCGCTCGCAGAGCGCCGTCAACCACGACGGCGGGAGCATCGTCCCCGCCGAGGAGGTCGACGGCGATCCGCGCGGTGCCCGGCTCCGACGCTCCGCCGGCCGGAAGCCGGTCGGCGGTGGCGGGAGCCGGGGCACCGGGCGTGAGCCTTGGTGCGCGCGTCACCCGACCGGGGGTCGGGGACGTCACTCGGCGGCCGGGTCAGACCTCGAGGACCTGACGGCCGTTGTAGGTGCCGCAGACGGAGCAGGCGGTGTGCGGCAGCTTGGCCGACTTGCACTGCGGGCAGGCCACGGTCGCCACCGCCGAGGCCTTCCAGTTCGCCCGGCGGGCGCGGGTGTTGCTGCGCGACATCTTGCGCTTGGGGACGGCCACGGTTCTTACTCCTCTGTACGGGTCATTTGCGTCAGGCTCGCCCAACGCGGGTCGACCTGCTGATGGCTGTGGTCGGCCGGCAGATCGTCCCAGTGCACCCCGCAGTCGGGGCACAGGCCTGGGCAGTCCTCCCGGCAGAGCGGGTTCGTCGGCAGCGCCAGCACCACCGCGTCCCGCAACGCCGGCTCCAGGTCGATCAGATCGCCCTGCATCCGGCCCACCTCGTCCTCTTCGGTCGTGTCGTCCGTGGTGCTGTTCTCGTACGCGTACAGCTCCTGGATCGTCACGGCCAACGAGTCGTCGATCTCGCGCAGGCAGCGCCCGCACTCGCCCTTGACGGGACCGGTGACGGTCCCGGAGACGAGCACGCCCTCGGACACCGACTCCAACCTCAGGTCGAGGTCGAGGTCCGCGCCCTCCGGCACGCCGATCAACTCCACGCCGAGGTCCGCCGGTGCCGGCACGACCCGCTTGTGCGTACGCAACGCGCCAGGTCGGCGCGGCAGTTCCCTCGTGTCGAGGACCAGCGGCGACCTGGGGTTGAGTGTGCTTGGCGAGTGTTTGGGCATAGTCAGACTCCGGCCGTTGAGAGGCCGACAAAGAAGGTTACCTGCCAGGTGGGCGGACCGTCGAACCGGGGCTCACCTCCGGCTCGACGGCAGCCGGCTGTCGGCGACCGGCTCGCGCGCCGCTCAGAAGGGTAGCGGGCGGTCCGCCTCGTCCCCGGCGAAGGTGCCGATCTCGCGCAGCGCGTGCATCTTGTCCCGGCCGCGCTCTATCGAGGCCAGCGCCCGGGTGAGGAACTGCTCGAAGTTCGCCAGCGCGGTGTCGACGTAGTCGTCCACCTCCTCGCGGAGGCGCTGCGCCTCGGCCCGCGCCTCGGCGATGATCCGCGCTCCCTCGTGCTCGGCCGAGACGGTGATCTCGTTGACCGAGACCAGCCGGGCGTGTTCCGCCTCACCCTCGCTGATGATCCGGTCGGCCTCACGCTTGCCGGCCTCCATGATCTTGTCCCGCTCCTCCAGCAGCGCGGCGGCCCGCCGCAGGTCCGCGGGAAGCTCCGCGCGCAGCTCGTCGAGCACGGCGATCATCTCGCCCCGGTCGACCATGCAGTTGTTGCGCGACATCGGGACGGAGCGGGCCTGCTCCACCATGGTGATCAGTTCGTCGATGCGATCGAGCGGGTCCACCGGTACCTCACTCCTGTCTTCGTCGGCCGCCCTCCATCATGCGGCCTGCGCCCCGTCTCGGCGCTGCAGACATCATGTCGCGCCG
>NZ_WBKS01000025.1:0-55129 GCF_008868145.1 Micromonospora sp. AMSO1212t | reverse complement strand
CCTCCCCCGCGATCTTGCACTTTCGGCCCGGGCGGTGACGCGAATGTCCCATCTGCCCGGGCACAGACTGCAAGATCAGCGCGGCTGGCCGCCCTGGCGTGGCACGAATGGCGTTGCGTTCCTCGGGGCGGTCCGGGATACCGTGAGGTCCGTTTCGCTCCCGCGAGACCAGGCCATCGATCTCCTGGAAGCGCGATCATGGATGAACCGACCGGCGCGCTGACGTCGACGAGCGGGTTCACGCCGGAACCCGTCCCCACCGCACGGCTGATCCTGCTGCCCCTGGCCGTCGAGCACGCCCAGGAGATGGCCGCCGTCCTCGCCGACCCGGCGCTGCACACGTTCATCGGCGGCGAGCCCGCTTCCCCGGCGGCGTTGCGGGCCCGCTACGAACGGCTGGTCGCCGGCTCGCCCGACCCAGCCGAGTCGTGGTGCAACTGGGTGATCCAGCTCCGGGACGACGGCCGGCTGGCCGGCTTCGTCCAGGCCACTGTCACCGAGCCACACGAACCGGTGGCGGACACCGCCACGGCGGGTGCGCGCGCAGTCGGGCACCGGCACCTCGACGAGGCGACACCGGCCGCCGCGGGACCGGTCGCGGAGATCGCCTGGGTGGTGGGAACACAGTGGCAGGGGCGCGGGATCGCCACCGAGGCCGCCCGTGGGATGGCCGGCTGGCTGGGGCGACGCGGTGTGCGTACCCTCATGGCCCACATCCATCCCGACCACCGCGCGTCGGCGGCGGTGGCCACGGCCTGCGGCCTGGCCCCCACCGACGTGTGGCAGGACGGCGAGGTCCGCTGGACCGGGGCCCCTTGATCACCCGGAAAGGCGTGCGGGTTAGAAGGGGGCGTCCACGGACAGGCGGCGGACCTGGGTGAGATAGGGGTCCAGTTCGCCCACCTCGAAGCGGCACGTGCCGATGACGTGCCAGAACTGGCCGCCCGGGTCGCCGTCCAGCTTGTACCGGCCGTCCGGGCTGACCGCCGCCCAGCCGTCCGGCAGGCCGATGAGCGTGGTCCGCAACTGGGCGTGCTCCGGGTCGGCCACGTCCCACAGCCGTACCGTGCCGTCGTCGCCGGCGCTGGCGAGCAGGCTGCTGTCCGGGCTGAAGTGCACCGACCAGACGCGCCGGGTGTGCGCGGCCAAGGTGCCGTGCAGCCGGCCGGTGACCGGATCCCACAGCCGGATCACCAGGTCGTCCCCGGCGGTGGCGAGCAGGTTGCCGTCCGGGCTGAACGCGCAGGACCAGAGCCGGCCGTCGTGTTCGGTGAGCACCAGGCGCCGCTCGCCGGTGACCGCGTCCCAGACCACCGCCGTGCCGTCGTTGCCGGCGCTGGCGAGCAGCGTGCCCTCGCTGTTGAAGCCGACCGAGTAGACCCGGTCGGTGTGGTGTTCCAGGGTCATGCGGCAGGTGGCGGTGGCGGCGTCCCAGAGCCGTACCGTCTGGTCGTCGCAGCCGGTGGCGATGGTCTCGCCGTCGGGGCTGAACGCGACGGTGCGCACGCGCCCCCGGTGCGGGGTGAGCGTGGCGAAGTGCCGGCCGGTACGGCGGTACCACAGGCGTACCGTGTCGTCGTCGTTCGCGGTGGCCAGGGCGTCGCCGTCAGGGCTGAACGCGACCGCCCAGACGTGGTCGGTGTCCACGTTGAGTTCACGCTCGTCGGCGCCCGTGTCGGTGTTCCACAGGTGCACGCCGCCGTCGCCGCTGGGGGTGGCGACCAGCGGTTCCTCCGGGCAGAACACCACCGACAGCAGCCGGTCGGCCGGGCTGGCGAGCTGCCGCAGCAGGCGGCCGGTACGCGGCTCCCAGAGCCGGATCACGCCGTCGTTGCCGCAGGCGGCCAACACCTCGCCGTCGTCGCGGAAGGACAGCGCGGTGACGCGGCGGCCGTGCCCGCGCAGCGTGTGCTGGAGCTGCCCGCTACGGACGTCCCACAGCCGGGTGGTGCCGTCGTTGCTGCTGGTCGCCACCTGGTTCTGGTCCGGCCGCCAGACCACCGGCCAGACCGAGCCGCGGTGCCGGGTCAGCTCGTGCCGTACCTGCCCGTCGTCGGTGTCCCAGAGCTGGATCGCGCCGTCGCTGGCGGCGGTGGCGAGCAGGCTGCCGTCGCCGTTGAACCGGACGCTGTAGATCGCGCCGCGCTGCCGGCCGAGCACCCGCACCGGCCGGCCCGTCTCGGTCTCCCACAGCCGCAGCGCGCCGTGCGTGTCGCCGGTGGCCATGAGCGTGCCGTCGGGGTGGATGTCGAGGGCGTACACGTCGGCCTCGTGGCCGCGCGGCGCGCGCAGCAGCTCGCCGTCGGTGGCCCGGCGGATCCAGATCCGGCCGTGCTGCCCGACGGCGGCCAGCAGCCGGCCGTCCGGCGAGTGCACCACCCGGTAGACCACCTCCGGCTCCTGCACCTCGAACGCCAGCTTGCCGGTGGGGATGTCCCAGCCGCGGACCGTGCCGGCGCTGTCGGCCACCACGACCCGCCGCCCGTCCGGGCTGAACGAGGTGCCCCAGATCGGCGCGGAGTGGCCGGGCCACTCGTGGCGCAGCCGGGCGCCGCGGGTGTCGTACAGCCGCACCACGCCCGCGGCGTCGCCGACCACCAGGCGGCCCCGGCGGCCGTCGGTGAGCAGCGGCCAGACCCAGCCGGAGAAGACGTCCTCGATGACGTGCCGCACGTCGCCGTGGTCGGCGTCCCACAGCCGTACGGTGAGGTCGGCCGAGCCGGTGACGAGCTGGTGGGAGGCGGCGTCGTAGCGGACCGCGTACACCCGGGACCGGTGCCCCTGGAGCGTGCGCACCGGCAGCCCGGTGGCCGTGTCGCAGAGCAGCACACCGCCGTCGTCGCTGCCGACGGCCAGCACCGAGCCGTCCGGGCTGTACGCCACCGGCACCGGCAGCCGGCCCGTCTCGAAGCCGTAGCCGACGCCCACCGCCGGCGGGGCCAGGCCCGGCGCGACCGGCCGGCCCGGCGCGACGACGGCGCCGCGCAGTTCCGGGGCGCGCAGCAGCGCCGGGTCGGCGCTGGCGTCGATGAGCGCGGTGCGGTGCCAGCTGCTGCCCGCGACGCGCGCGCCGCGCAGGTCGGTACGGAACAGGCGTGCGCCGGCCATCTCCGCGTCGCGCAGGTCCGCCCCGGCGAGGCGGGCCTGGTCCAGGCGGGCGCCGCGCAGGCGGGCGTGTTCCAGCCGTGCCTCGGTCAGGTTGGTGGCGACCAGCCGCGCGTCGGTCAGGTCCGCGCCGGTCAGGTCGGCCCCGGCCAGTTCGCGGTGCGACAGGTCCTCGCCGCGCAGCACCGCGCCGCGCAGGTCGGCCCGGTCGGGCAGGCGCAGCCGGGCGGACAGCCGCAGCGCGTTGGCGCGCAGCGTCTCGCCCGCCGACTCGTCGCCGAGCACCCGCGCGGTCCACGCGGTGCAGCGGGCCGGGTCGGCGAGATCGCCGAGGAACTCCACCGCGAGCGCGGACAGCGACCGTACCGCCAGCGCGCCCGGCTCCTCGCCCCGGTTGATCTGCTCGGCCACCCCCTCGGCCACCAGCCACTCCATCACCGAGGTGTGGATGAACCCGAACAGCCCGTCGTCGGTGCGGACCAGCAGGCTGCCCGCGCCGACCGCGTGCGCCGCCTGCGGGCCGGACAGCCGCGAGTCGGCCCGCCCGGCGAGCCGGCCGGTGGACTCGGCCAGCTCGGCCAGTCGCAGGTACGCCTCGCCGCTCTCCCAGAGCTGGAACGCCAGCCGGCTCACCGCCTGCCACAGCTCGGGCCGGCGCAGGCTCACCGGCGCGCCCGGGATGCCCTGGGTGCGGCGCTCCTCGAAGTCCAGCCAGGACTCCAGGATCTCCCGGTACAGCGCGGCGGCGCTGAACGTGCCTCCCGCCCCGGCCACCGCGGCGAGCCGCCCCTCGTCGAGGTTGGCGATGAAGCCGAGCATGCGCGGGTTGCGGGAGAGCCCGAGCAGGTCCTTCACGCCCGCGAGCAGGTCCATCCGCTCGCGGGCGGCCCGCTCGTCGCCGCCGTACCGGTTGCGCAGGAACGCCTCGATCTGCCCGGGGGTGAAGTCCTCCACCGCGAGTACGCGCCGGTGCGGCAGCAGCCCGACCCGCTCGCCGAGCGCGGTCAGCACCTGCGAGTTGGTCTTGAAGTGCTGGGTACGGCTGCTCACCACGATCTTCGCGTTGCCCTCGGCGGCCTGGAGCAGCGTCTCCAGGTGGTCGGCCGCCCGGTCGTAGGTGACCCGGGCGACCAGCTCGTCGAACCCGTCGAACAGCAGCACGATGCGGCCCTGGCGCAGCATGTAGCGGAACGCCTTGAGGTCGATCACCTGCTCGCCGTGGTTGGCCAGGTGCGCGGCGACCAGGCCGTCCACGGAGTGCGCCTTGTCCAGCGCGCGCAGCTCGACCAGGATCGGGATCAGGTCGGGCGCGGCGGTGGGCAGCCGCCGGGCCACCTCCCGCAACGCGAACGTCTTGCCCCGGCCGAAGTCGCCGAGCACCAGCACGAACCGGCCGTCCGGCGCGGAGACGGTCTCCAGCAGCTCGTCCACCACGTCGTCGCGGACGCGCTGGTCGGCGCCGACGAGGTGACGGTAGCGCTGCGGCACGTACTGCCCGGGCGGATAGAGCCGGTCGGCCTGGAGCCGGGCGGTCTGCGCGGCGACGTACTCGCGCAGGTCGAGCAGGCCCTGGAACTCGGTCAGGTGCAGCACGCGTACGCCGCGGCGCTGCGCCTCCTCGGCCAGCCCCCGCGGCACCCGGTCGCCGTCGTACACCAGCTCGGAGGCGATGTCCGGGTCGGTGGCGTGCACCCGGCGGGCGAAGACGTCCACGTCGGCGGCGGTGGGGCTGCCCACGTGCGCGCCGACGCGCTGCTGGCGGACCACCCCGTCGGAGCGGTAGCTGATGTACAGGTGCGGCGGGTCGGTGCCGACGCGGCGCACCACCACCCGGTCGTAGCGGGCCTCGCAGACCTCGGCGAGCCGGTCCAGCAGCCGCTGCACCGGGGCGACCGGAGCGGCGGCCGCCGCCGCGCCCTGGGTGGCCCCCTCGACAGCGACCGGGCGGCGCGGGTCCGGCACCTGGGCCGGGCCGGACGCGCCGAAGGTGGCCTCCGCGTGCGGCCAGGACACGGCGGTGACCGCGCCGCCGTCGAGCCGGTCGTCGCGGCCGAGCACCCAGCGGGTCATCCCGTCGGCGCCGAGCCGCAGCACCTGCGCCCGGCCGTCGCGGGGCGCGGCGGCCAGCGGCACCACCGGGTCGACCCGGGCCGACGGCGCGGCGTCGGCCAGCAGCAGGTTGAGCATCGGGCCGACCAGCCGGTTGACCGAGCCGCGGTCGCGCAGCGACACCGGGTCCGGCGGCACCTCGTCGGCGTACGGGCTGCGCGCCCCCGGGGCGTGCGCCATCGCGCCCAGCCGCAGCCAGCCGGACTGCTGGTAGTGGCGCAGCCGCTGGGCGAACCAGCTGGACTGCGCCTCGCCGAGGAAGCCGTACCGGTCCTCCTCGCGGTGGGTGATGGCGATGGTGGAGTTCAGCCCGGCCACCACCACCCGCAGGTCGGGTACCGGGAACAGCGTCCAGGGTTGCTCGCTGTCGAAGATCCGGTCGTCGAGGCCCTGGTAGAGGTCGTCGAACAGGCGCGCGTAGTGCCGCCACTTCGGCCAGTACGGCGGCTGCGGGTCGACGTCGTCGGCCTCGCAGGTGGCGAAGTACGCGCGGCAGGCGGCCATCGTCACGTCGCGTGGGCCGGGCACCACGACCAGCCGGTGCGGTTCCAGCCCGAGCAGCACCCGCAGGCCGGTGAGGAAGCTCAGCGCGTCGGAGAACTCGCGCGGGCTGCCCGACTCGGTGAGGTTGCCGGCGACGACGAGCAGGTCCGGCCGGGGCACGCCGTCGTTCATCAGCAGCGTGAGGTCGCCCATCAGGTGTTCCTGCACCTCGCCGGGGGTGACCGGCGCGCCGGGGGTGATCACGCCCCGGCCGAAGCGCGGCCCGGCGACCTGGAGCACGGTGACGGTGTCCCGGGCGGTCGGTGGCGCCGCCGCGGCCGGCGGGAACGGCGGCGGGTTGATCGGGGTACGCCGGGCGCGGCGGGGCGCGGGCGCTCCGGCGGCGGGAGCGGCGAGCACCCCGTGCGGGTCGGCCGGGTGGTGCGGG
This sequence comes from Micromonospora sp. AMSO1212t, assembly GCF_008868145.1. Lineage (NCBI taxonomy): Bacteria > Bacillati > Actinomycetota > Actinomycetes > Micromonosporales > Micromonosporaceae > Micromonospora > Micromonospora sp. AMSO1212t. The sequence goes on along the minus strand of NZ_WBKS01000025.1, from coordinate 48,984 downwards.
AAGGCCGGCTGCCGCATCGGCTTGGCCCGGCCGTCGAGCGCCTCCCGGATGCGGTCGAGCACCCGGTTGCGGGCCTGCACCGGGTCGTCCACGCCGACCAGGTCCACATAGGTGATGGTGGCGAGCAGGCCGTCGATCGGGCAGTCCTCGACGCGTACCGTGACGAGCTTGTTGCCGGTGCCGTCCGGGTCGGCGCGCAGCGCGGCCTGCCACTCCAGCTTGCCGTACGTCGAGTGCAGGTAGCGCTCCGACAGCACGGCCACCACCACCTCGGCCTCACGGACGCCGCGGTCCATGAAGTCGATGAAGTTGGTGCCTGCCACGAAGTCCCACGCCTGCAACAGCGTGCGATAGCCCGCCGCCTCGAACTCCCACGCCAGCCACGTGGCCCAGCGTTCGTCCGCGGGCGAGTAGCTGATGAAGAAATCGATGGGGCGGTCGGACCGGGTGGGGTGCGCGCCTACAACCACATGGTCATTATGGCCACCGACGGTCAACAGATCGACACCCTCGGCAGCTCGGATCCGCCCGCGTCGGGCTCCTCCGCCCGCCTGGGCATGTGCGAGGATCATCCCTCGTGGAGACCCCCGGCGATCCGCCGAACGCCGTGCCCGACCGTTCCCGCTGGGGCCGCCTGCACGTGCTGGACTGGATCGCCATCGGGCTCGCAGTGCTCGGGGTGGTGTGTGTGCTCACCGGGCTGCTGCCCCGCGCCGACGCCGAGGGCACGATGCGGCGGATCATCCCGATCCTGATCTTCCTCGGCACGGTGGTGGTGCTGGCCGAGCTGACCGCTGTGGCCGGGGTGTTCGACGCGCTGGCCACGCGGGTGGCGGTGACCGCGCGGGGCAGCTTCCGGGCCCTGTTCTGGCTCTGCGTCGGCTTCGCCTCGATCACCACGATCGCGCTCAACCTCGACACCACGGCGGTGCTGCTCACGCCGGTGATGATCGCGCTGGCCCGGGCGCTGAACGTGCCGCCGACTCCGCTGGCCATGACCACCGTGTGGCTGGCGAACACGGCCAGCCTGCTGCTGCCGGTGTCCAACCTGACGAACATTCTGGCCAGCGACCGGGTCGACCTGGACCCGGTGCCATGGGCGGCCCGGATGTGGTGGCCGCAGCTGGTCGCCGTCGCGGTGACCGCGCTGCTGCTGTGGTGGTGGTACTGGCGGCCGGCGCGGGCCGGGGCCGACCCGTTCGTCCCGCCGCCGCCGTACGTGCCGCCGGACCGGGTGCTCTACCGCACCGCGCTCGCCGCCTGCCTGCTGTTCGTCGCCGGGATCCTCGCCGGGGTGGAGATCGGCATCGCCTCCGGGGTGGCCGCCGCGATCCTGGTCGCAGGCTTCGCGGTGCGCGCCCGGCACCGGCTGCGGCCGGCGCTGGTGCCGTGGCGGCTGCTGGTGTTCGTGACCGGGCTGTTCCTGGTCGTGCAGACCATCGGCCGGTACGGCCTGGACACGGTGATGGGCACGCTCATCGGCGCCGACCCGGGCGCGGAGGGCGCACTGCGGGCGGGCGCGGTCGGCGCGCTGTTCAGCAACGTGGTCAACAACCTGCCCGCGTACCTGGCCGGCGAGGCGGTGATCGCGGCCGACCGGCACACCCAGTTGCTGGCGCTGCTGATCGGCACGAACGTCGGCCCGCTGGCCACGCCGTGGGCGTCGCTGGCCACACTGATCTGGTACGAGCGCTGCCGGGCCGCCGGGGTGGCCGTGCCGCTGGGCCGGTTCGTGGCCACCAGCGCCGCGCTCGCCGTGCTCGCCACCACCGCCACCGTCACGGCGCTCCTTGTCGGTCCCGGCGCCTAGCATCGCGACCATGAGCAGCACGCCAGAGATCGTCCGCCGCTACTTCGCGCTCGCCGGCCAGGCCGACAAGGAGCCCTACCTCGCGCTGTTCGCCGACGACGCGGTGGTCGAGGACGAGGGACGCACCCACCGCGGGATCGACGAGATCCGCGCCTGGCGCAGCGGCACGCCGGTGGTGTCGTACGAGATCACCGACGTCGAGCAGACCCCGGCCGGGACGGTGGTGACCGCCACGATCAGCGGCGACTTCCCCGGCAGCCCGTTCGCCGGGCTGCGGTTCCGGTTCGAGGAGTACGACGACACGCACATCCGCCGGCTGCGCATCGCCCCCTGAGCCGCGGCGGGAAAACCGCTACGGCGCGGTCCCGGCCGCTGGCTACCGTGGCCCGCATGACCGCCGTGCCGACGTTGCACTTCTGCACCGACCCGGGCGAGTTCCTCGCCGCCGCCGAGGCGTACCTGGCCGCCGATCCGGTGGTCAACACCGTCGTCGCCACCGTCACGCGCCGGATGGCGGCCCGCCGCGCCGAGGGCGTCGCGCTGCCCGAGGACGACTGGTGGCTCGTGGTCCGGGACGCCTCCGGGGCGGTGGTGGGCGCCGCGATGCGTACCGCGCCGTTCCCGCCTCGACCGCCGTTCCTGCTGCCCATGCCACCGGAGGCCGCCGTGGCGCTGGCCCGGGAGTGGCACCGGCGCGGTGAGCGGGTCCGCGCGGTGAACGGCGCGCTGCCCGCCGTGCGCGCCTGCGCCGACGAGGTGGCCCGCCTCGACGGCGGGCGGGTCGAGGTCGCCCAGCACACCCGGCTGCACCTGCTCGGCCACCTCACGCCGCCCGCGCCGGTGCCCGGCGCGTTGCGGGCGGCCACCGCGGGCGACGTCGGCCTGGTCGCCGCGTGGTTCGGCGCGTTCATGGCCGACGCCGACGAGCAGGCGGGCCGCCCGCGCGGGACGAGCGCCCACGAGACGCCCGACCGCGCCGAACTGCTGCGCCGGATCCGGGACGGGCGGGTCTGGTTCTGGACCGACGGGTCGGGCGCTCCGGTGCACCTGACCGCCGCCAACCCGACGTCGTTCGGCGTGGCCCGCGTCGGACCGGTCTACACGCCACCCGGGCAGCGCGGACGCGGCTGGGCCGGAAACGCGGTCGCCGAGGTGTGCCGGCTGCTCACCGCCGAGGGCGCGCGGGTGTGCCTGTTCACCGACCAGGCCAACCCGGTGTCGAACCGGCTCTACGCCCGGCTCGGTTTCCGCCCGGTGGTCGACATGGCCAACCTGACTCTGGGCGACTGAGACGAATCCGCGGCTCCGGTCAGCCGGCGAGGCCGAGCGCGGCCAGCCGGTGCGGGTCGGCGATCACGTCCACGGCGGCGATCCGGCCGCCGGTGACGGTGAACGCCATCACCGACAGCGGGCGGTCGCCGGCGGTCACCAGCACCCCGGCGGCGCCGTTGACGAGCACCGGCCGGGCGTGCGGGAACAGCCGGCCGAACGTGGTGGCCTGCGCCGCCACAGTCGCCGCGCCGGTCAGCACGACCGTGTGGCGGGCGTGGGCGCTCCCGGCGTCGGAGCGCAGCACCACGTCCGGGTGCAGCACGGCGATCAGCGCGTCGAGGTCGCCGTCGCGGGCGGCGGCGAGGAAGGCGTCGACCACCGCTCGCTGCCGGGTCAGGTCGGGATCGGGCGTGGGTGCCTGTCCGCGTACCCGGCGGCGGGCCCGGCTGGCGAGCTGCCGGGCTGCCGCCGGTGAGCGGTCGACGAGCGGGCCGATCTCGTCGAACGGCACGCCGAACATGTCGTGCAGCACGAACGCGAGCCGCTCGGCCGGGGTCAGCGTGTCCAGCACCACGAGCAGCGCCAGGCCCACCGAGTCGGCGAGCACCGCGGCCTGCGCCGGGTCGCCCGCGCCGGCGTCCACCACCGGGTCGGGCAGGCGTACGTCCAGCGGGTCCTCCCGGCGGGCGGCGCGGGACCGCAGCGTGTTGAGGCTGACCCGGGCGACCACTGTGGTGAGCCAGGCGTCCAGGTTGTCCACCGAGGCCGCGTCGGCGCGGGACAACCGCAGCCAGGTCTCCTGCACCGCGTCCTCGGCGTCGGTGAGCGACCCGAGCAGCCGGTACGCCACCGCTCGCAGCCGCGGCCGCTCCCGCTCGAACCGCTCCGCCAGCCGGGTGTCCATCACCTGAGCCTCCCTCCCGCACACCGTCTCGACCCGCCGGGTGCCGCCGACGTGACCGGAGGTGACGGCGCTCACACCTGTCACACCGGCGGGCCGGCGCGGGTCGATGTGGCAGCACCGACAACGGGAGGACGACGATGAACGCACACATTCTGGTCACCGGCGGCACCGGCACGATCGGCCGGCACGTCGTACCGCTGCTGCGCGCCGCCGGGCACCCGGTGCGCGTGCTCACCCGGCGCGGCGGACTTCCCGGCGACGGCGTCACCCACGTGACCGCCGACCTGCTCACCGGCGCGGACCTCGACCGCGCCCTGCGCGGGGTGTCCACGGTGCTGCACCTGGCCGGCGGCGCGAAGGGCGACGACCGCGCCGCCGCCAACCTGACCCGGGCCGCGCGCCGGTCCGCTGTGACGCACCTGGTGCACATCTCGGTGACCGGCGCCGACCGGGTGCCGCTGGCCTGGACACGGTCCAAGCTCGACGCCGAACGCGCGGTGGCGGACTCCGGCGTCCCGTGGACGGTGCTGCGTGCCGCGCAGGTGCACGACCTGGTGCTGTCCATGCTGGCGGCGATGACGAGGCTGCCGGTGGTGCCGGTGCCGGGTGGGCTGCGGTTGCAGCCGGTCGACGCGGCCGAGGTGGCGGCCCGGCTGGCCGAACTGACGCTGGGCGCGCCGGCCGGGCTGGTCCCGGACCTGGCCGGGCCTGATACGTACGGCATCGGCGATCTGCTGACCGGATACCTGGCGGCGACCGGGAAGCGCCGGGCGCGGCTCCCGGTGCGCATTCCCGGACGGGCCGGCCGGGCGTACCGGGACGGCGCGAACCTGGCCCGGCCGGGTGCCGCGAGGGGCGTGCGGACCTGGGCCGGCTTCCTGGCCGAGCGGGCGCCGTCGGGGCGGGCAGCCTGACCCGCCGCGGCGACCCTCGCCGCCGGTCAGGCGCCGGCGCGCGCAGTCGGGTGGAACTGCTCGAACATGACCTCGTAGCCGTCCGGGTCGAGCCCGTAGAAGATCCGCGCCCAGCCCACGTCCTCCGGCTCCAGCGTCACCGGCAGCCCCTCGTCGCGCCACAGCGCGTACGTGGCGTCCAGGTCCGCGGTGGGCACGGTGAGCACGACACCGAGCCCCGGCGGCCCGGCCTTGACCTCGCGTTCCCGCTCCGCGTTGTGGTGCCCGTGGCGGTGCAGGTCGGACAGGATCAGCCAGGTGTGACCGAACGTGAGGTAGCGCAGGTTCGCCTGGTCGGTCTGCGGGATCTCCTTGAAGCCGAGTCGCAGGTAGAGCCGGTGGGAACGGTCCAGGTCACGGACCCGGAGCCCGAGCTTGAGCTGTCTGGCGGCCATCCGGCCGAGGCTAGCGGACTCCGGCTCACCAGCCGACCGAGCCGAGGCCGACCGGGGTGAGCCGGCGCACCTGCGGCTCGATCCACTGTGCCGCGGTGACCAGTTTGACCAGCCGGTCGATGGTCTCCGGTGGCCCGGCCACGAAGCTGCGTCGGTCCGCCGGGCAGCCGTACCGGTCGTCGAACGTGCCGCCGTCGAGCGCGCGCACCGCCATGCCGGCCTCGACGGCGAGCAGCATCCCGGCGGGCAGGTCGACCGCCTCGGGGCGGTAGCCGACGATGCCGTCGATGTCGCCGCGGGCCAGCATCACCCAGGACAGCAGCGGCGCCCACAGTTGCAGCACCCGGCGCGCGCTGGTGTCCAGCACCACCTTCAGCGCCCGGGCGGTGCTGTCGTCCCGGCGTACCTCGTGCCCCTGGGTCCAGGCCAGCACGGGCGCGGACGGCACCGGGCGGTGCGCGGCCCGCAGCGGCCGCGCGGCCGGGCCGGACGCGTGCACGAACGCGCCCCGGCCGCGCACCGCCGACCAGGTACGGCCCGCGACCGGGTCGTGCACCACGCCGAGCACCGGCGAGCCGCGGTCGCACAGGGCGATCCCCACCACGTACGCGGGCAGCCCGATCGCCACGTTGTTGGTGCCGTCGAGCGGGTCGACGAGCCACGCCCAGGTGGTGTCCGGGGCGTACTCGCCGCCCTCCTCGGCGATCACGCCGTGCTCCGGCCAGCGCGCCCGGATCCGGTCGACGATCAGCCGCTCGGCGGCCAGGTCGAGGTCGGTCACCAGGTCACCGGTGTCGTTCTTGGCCCGGGCGTGCACCTCCCCCCGGGTGCCCCGGCGCAGCAGGCGGCCCGCCGCCTGCGCGGCCTCCACCGCGAACCGGTGCGCGTCGCGCAGGTCGGGCCCGCCTCTGCTCGGCTCCACATCCATGGCTCCTCCAGCCAGTCAGCCCCGTGCCACCAGTCGCGCGATCTGTCGCGCCATCCGCGCGGTCTCCGCCGCGTCGCAGCGGTCCCGGCGTACCCGGTGGCTGCGCCCGTCCACCGCGCCGAGGCTCAGGTCGCACGTGCCGGGAGTGGTCCGGCCGAGCGCCACTGTCACAGCCGGCTCACCGGCGTCGACCTCCGAGGTGTGGAAACCACCGGCGCGCAGCGCGTACGAGTCGCCTGCCGAGTGCGTCTCCACCGCCGCGGTCATCGCGGTGACCAGCCGGTCGGTGGCGGCCATCTCGTCCACCTCACCGAGGCTGTGCACCTCGTAGATCCGCCAGGACGGGTCGGCCGGCGCGTCGTCGACCTCGATCAGCTCGTTGCGGACGGTGCCGTGCAGCACGTGGCTGAGCAGGTCCCAGCTGTGCGAGTGCATCGTGGAGGTGGTCGGGCGCACCGGCGGCGGGTCGGCCGGCCAGGCGTGCACGCAGATGCCGTCCGGGCCGTCGCGTTCCACTGGTAGGCAGGTGAAGCCGAGCGGGTGCCGGACCGCGCGCAGCGGCCGCCGCCCGTCGGCCACGTCGCCGAGCACGTCCAGCACCCAGCCGCGCAGCATCTCCGGCCGGGTGCCCCGGTCGATCTCCCGTTCGAGGTCGGCGTAACTGGTCATGAGTAGGGGTTCCTCGCCTGGACGGCCTTGCCGATGATGTCGGCGACCTCGCGGTCGCCGAAGGACCGGGGCAGCGTCAGGCCGAGGGCGGTGAACAACCGCCGTACCTGCTCGACCGACGGCTCGTCGTCGAGCTTGACCTGGGCCGCCGCCTCGATCGGCACGCGCCGGCTCTGCCGGCGGCTGTAGTCCAGCTCGATGTTGAAACGGTTGTAGTAGACCTCGCCGCGGTCGATGCGCAGCGCGGGCGTCTGCGGGTTCTCCTGGGTGATGACGACGCAGGAGGAGGAGAGGTCGTAGCGGAACGTGGTCATCTGCGCGGAGAGCCGGACGTCGACGGTGAGCAGGCCGGAGCGTTGCAGGTGCCAGCAGGCGGCCAGCACGGTCGCGTACGACTCCTTGCGGGTGCGGTCGACGGTCCACGGCTCGCCCGGCGCGTCCGGGTCGAGGCTGCGCCGGAAACGCGCGTACCGCTCGCAGACCTCCTCGTCGGTCGGGTCGATGATCTCGATCGCGACGGTGAGCGTGGCGTTGCGCCGCCGGGCGTGTTCCAGGCAGTCGGGCAGCGTGACCGCGCGCAGGAAGGTGCCGGTGCCGCCCTTGAAGCTCCACTGGTCGGTGTGCCGCCGCGCCTCGGCGAGCGCCTGCCCGACCTCGCTGCCGTGCAGCACGCGCACCATTGAGACACTGTCGATGGCCTCGCGGGCCCGGTTCAGCGCGCCCTCCGGCCCGGTGATCTCCTGCATCTGCGGCACCAGGTCGGTCAGCCGGTCACGGGTGTCCGAGATGACCTGGCGGACCTCCCGCTCGGTGGTGCGCCGGCGCAGCCGGTCCCGCAGCATCGCCTGCGCGAGCAGGCCCAGGACCAGCAGGATCGCACTGTTGACGACCTCCTGGTCGACCGCGTTGGTGAGGCCGAGCACGGACACCGTGAGTGCCAGGACGAGGCCGATGAACGCGTCGAGATTGGTCACGACCCAGGCGAGCAGGCGCGTCATGACATCCCCCGGTCGACGACGGAACCTCCATCATAGCCCGCTGTCAATGTTGCCATCACGCCCTGTTCCCGGCTGGTGGCGGTGCGCCCTGCCGCCGGGCGGCGCAGATCAGCGAACCGCCGAGCCCCGGCGCGGCGCGGGCCAGCCGGCGCGAGGCCACCCACCGGCCACCCGGCAGCCGCCAACCGACCTCGTTGGACCGCAGCGCCACCGGCGTGAACCCGGCCCGGCGCAGCGTCCGGCGCAGCAGCGAGGCGGTGAACGGGCGGATGTGCAGCCACAGGTACGGGTGCAGCGGGTCGACCTGCCGCGGCGCCCGGCCCGCGAGGAACGCCAGCCGGTCCTGCACCGGCGCCAGGTTCGGTGTGGTGAGCACCAGCAGGCCGTCCACGGCCAGCACCCGGTGACACTCCCGCAGCAGCGTCAGCGGGTCGTACACGTGCTCGATCAGCTCCCCGGCGAGCAGCCCGGCGAAGCTGCCCGCGCGGAACGGCAGCCCACGCGTGGCGTCCAGCCGGACCGGCAGCGCTCGCCCGCCGGCCGCCGCGCGGGCCGTGCGCAGCGCCGTCTCGGCCATGTCCGCGAGCACCACCGGGCCGGGCAGCGCGGCCGGGTCGAGCATGCCGCGCGGTCCGCAGCCCAGTTCCAGCACCGGCCCGCGCCGGGTCACCCCCTCGGCCATCAGCCGGGCCGCGACCGCGCGGCGCACCCGGTGGTACGGGTCGTCGACGTACCCGTCGACCTCGGCGCCGTCGTGGTAGCGGTGATGGTTGGCGTGCCTGCCGTGCGCCTGCGCGCGGTGCGACGACGTCCCGGTCGGCGGCTCGGCCATCACCCCTCCACAGCGGACGCCGGCCCCGTCGGCGGCGTCCAGCCCCAAGCCTCGCACCGCTTCCGCCTTCCAGGGTGTACATCCGCCCGGGGTACGCCGACGCGGCGGCCGGTCGTCCGGCCGCCGCGTCGATCGGGTGCGTCAGACGGCCGGCGCCCAGTCGAGCCGCATGCTGTCGTCGTACTCGTCGCCCGGGATCCACCACGGCTCGCCGAAGCCGCTGGTGAAGACGATGATGTTGCCGCCGTCGGGCTCCGGGTTGCTGTCCGGGACGGACAGCGCGGCGCAGTAGCGCCCGTCCGGGGAGAACACCGGCGAGATGATGAACCGCGGTTCGTCGGTGAGCAACTTCAGCCCGGTGCCGCCGAGCCGGACCGACGCCAGCGACTGGTTGTGGCGTTCCTGGTCCAGATACCACCGGTTGGTGCTGAACACGATCCGCTGCGAGTCGGGCGTGAAGACCGCGTGATCCGCGAACTCGCCCGGCACGCGCTGATAGACCAGTCGCGCCTTTCCGGTGGCCAGCTCCAGCACGCGCAACTGCCCACCGTCGGACCGGCTGAACCACTCCGTCACGATCATCGAGCCGTCCCGGGACCAGTTCGGACGCGCCATGTGGTGCCCCTCGACGAGGACCCGGCGGGCGCCGGTGTCCACGTTCACCGCTACCAGGCGGGAGTCGCCGATCACCATGGCCACCTCGGTGCTGTCCGGCGACCAGGTCGGCCACTCGTAGTGGACGCCGAACGGGTCGGTGATCAGCGTGCGGTTCTCCCCGGTGACCCGGTCGTACAGGTCGAGAGTGGGGTCGAAGGCGGGACCGGGCTTCTGGCCGATCACGGCCAGGTAACGCCCGTCCGGCGAGGCGGCCGCGTCGGCGCCCCGGGGCAGCAGCACCTGCGGGGTGGTGCGACCCGGGTTGATCTGCAGCACGCCGGGGCTGCCGGTGACGATCCACGGCCCGTTGACACCCGTGGCGGCCGAGGCGGCCGAGGCGGCCGGCCCGCCGGCCAGCCCGGTCGCGGCGGCGGCGCCGGTGAGCGCGGCGGCGCGCAACAGCGTACGGCGGTTCATCGTGGTCATGCCGGCACCTCCGTGGGGATCGCCGCGGCCCAGTCCAGCCGGGTGCTGTCGTCGTACTCGTCCCCGGGGATCCACCACTGCTCGCCGAAGCCGCTGGTGGACACGATGATGTTGCCGCCGTCGGGGTACTCGTTCTCCGGCGGGATCGACAGCGCGGCGCAGTAGCGGCCGTCCGGGGAGAACACCGGCGACAGGTAGAACCGGGGCTCGTCGGTGAGCTTCTTCAGCCCGGTGCCCCCGATCCGCACCGACGCCAGCGAGTGGTTGCTGGACTCCAGGTCGGGATACCAGCGGTCGGTGCGGAACACCACGCGCCCGGAGTCGGGCGCGAAGACCGGCGAGCCGAACAGCTCACCCGGCGCGCCGGGCGTGTAGAGCCGCCGCGCCGTGCCGGTCGCCAGTTCGAGCACACGCAGTTGCGGACCCTCCGAACGGCTGTGCCACCGCAGGACGATCATGGAGCCGTCCCGGGACCAGTCCGGGTCGGCCATGGAGTGACCCTGGACCAGCACGCGGGTGCCGCCGGTCGCGACGTCGACAGCGATCAGCCGGTCGTTGTTCTCCCCGGTGACCAGGGCGATCTCCGAACCGTCCGGCGACCAGGTCGGCGCGCCGTAGCGGACACCGAACGGGTCGGCGAGCAGCGTGCGCTTCTCGCCGGTGGTCCGGTCGTACACCGCCACGAACGGCTCGAGCGTGCCGTCGCCCGAGCGCGCCGTGTTGACCCAGGCCACGTACCGGCCGTCCGGCGAGGCCTTCGCGTGATCCCCGTTCGGCAGCAGCTCGCGTGGCGGGTGCGGCCCGGGTCGACCCGGAGCACACCCCAGCCGACGCTGACCAGCCAGGGCCCGTTCACCGCGTCGGCGGCGGACACCGGCGCGGCGGACGCGGCGTAGGGCGCGGCGGCCAGCCCGGTCGCGGTGGCCAGCCCGGTCAGCGCGGCGGCGCGCAGCAGGGCACGACGATTCATTGCGGTCATTCGACAACCCCCGTGATAGACGTGGCCCCCACCCTCGCGAGTGGATCGACGCACCGGAATCGGACGAGTGGCCGCTTCACGCTCGGCTGCTCGTCCATCACCACCGGTGATCGCGGAGCGGCCCGGTACGCTCGCCCCGATGACCTCCGACGCGCTGCGCCGCGCACTCACCGAACCGGGCGACCCGCCGCTGCTCCCACTGCCCGGCGTGGCGGTCGAGCTGTTGGACGCCCTGGCCGCCCCGCCGCGCCTGGGCGCACACCTGCGGCTGGTGCACGACGTCGCCTGGCGCCTGACCGCCGCGTTCGCCGACCGGTTCGCCGCGGTGCCGTTCGACAGGCAGGCGGTGCTGTTCGGCGCCGCGGTGCACGACCTCGGCAAGGTCGAGCATCCGGGCGAGTTGACCGGCCCCGGATCGGCGCACGAGGAGGCGGGCTACCAGTTGCTGCTGCGCTTCGGCGTACCGGAGGAGCGGGCCCGCTTCGCGGTCACCCACGCCGCCTGGCACTCCCCCGGCGTGCAGCTGGAGGACCTGATGGTCAGCCTCGCCGACAAGGTGTGGAAGGGCCGCCGCGTCACCGACCTGGAGCAGCTCGTGGTCGACCGGCTGGCCGCCATCACCGGCCAGGAGCGCTGGCAGACGTTCCTGGACCTCGACGACGTGCTCGCCGAGCTGGCCGCCGGCGCGGACCGCCGGCTGGCGTTCCAGGCCGAGCACCCGGTGTACGGCTGACGCCGGACCGACGGCGGCGATGAGTCCGGCGCGCGAGGGCGGTCTTCCCCGGGTCGGTGTTCTCCGATCTCCGGGAGGAAGCATGAGCACCAGCGAAGCGCGAGGCCGGGTACGGGCGTTCGCCACCGTCTCCCTGGACGGGTACGTCACCGGCCCGGACGACCACGCGGGCCAGGGGCTCGGCGTCGGCGGCGAGCGGCTGCACCACTGGGTGATGGGCGGTCCCTGGACGTACGACTCGCCGCGCGAGCCCGGCGCCGGCATGACCGACGAGGACCGCGCGTACTTCGACGAGATGCTGGCGGGCACCGGCGCCGCGTTGTGCGGCCGGGGCATGTACGACAGCGCCGGCGCGTGGGGCGGCCGGAACCCGTTCCAGGCGCCCCTCGTCGTGCTCACCCACCGCACCGCCGACCAGCCCGACCCGAGCGCCGGTTTCCTCATGGTCGACGGGTTCGGCGAGGCGCTGGCGGCGGCCCGGCGTACGGCCGGTGACGGCGCGGTGGTCATCGGCGGGGGTGCCGACGTGATCCGGCAGGCGCTCGCGGCGGGCGTGGTCGACGAGCTGGGCCTGTCCACCGCGCCGGTGATCCTCGGTGCCGGGAAGCGGCTGTTCGAGGGCTTCGACCGCGACGTCGACCTGGAGATCCGTGCGGTGCACCACTCGCGGTACGCCGTCCACGTCCGGTACGCCGTCGGCCGCCGCACGAGCGGAACCGATTGACTTTCGATAGGTTACGCGCGATAGTCGATGCATGTTGACGGCGCAACGCGCGGTGACGCCTCTCCGCGCATTCCTGGTCCTGCTGTTCGCGATCCTGGTGCTGTTCCAGACCATGTCGCTGCCCGGGCAGTTCGCGCACATGGCGCGCGAGAACCCGGACATGGCGTACCTGCGGTGGCCCGCCACCGCGGTGACGATCTTCTGGGTGCTGTGCGTGCAGGTGGTGATCGTCTGCACCTGGCACCTGCTCACCCTGGTCAAGAACGACCGCATCTTCACCGAGGCGTCCCTGGGCTGGGTCGACGGGATCGTCTGGGCGGTCGCCGCCGCCTGGGTGGTGCTCGTCGGCGTGTTCCTCTACGTCGGCTTCAACGCCGACGACCCGGGGCTGCCGCTGCTGCTGTTCCTGCTGGTCACCGGCGTCAGCGTGCTGGGGCTGCTGATGGTCGTCCTGCGCGCGCTGCTGCGCCAGGCCACCACGCTGCGCACCGACATGGAAGCGGTGATCTGATGCCGATCGTCGTGCGCATCGACGTCGAACTGGCCAAGCGCAAGATGAGCGTCGGCGAGTTCGCCGAGCGCGTCGGGCTCACCCCGGCGAACGTCGCCGTGCTCAAGAACGGCCGCGCCAAGGCCGTCCGGTTCAGCACCCTGGAGGCCATGTGCCGGGTGCTCGACTGCCAGCCCGGCGACCTGCTCGAATGGGTCGCCGACGAGGAGGAGCGATGAGATACCTGGCCGCCGCCGTCGCCCTGCTCGCCGTCGCGCTGGGCGTCGCCGGCTTCGTGTACGGGGAGGCCGACGACTCCCCCGGCCTCCAGCTCCTGTCCGCGCTGCTCGTCATCGGCGCGGTCGCCATCGGCGTACGCGTCGCCCGGCGTACCCGATAGGGCCGGCGCCCCCTCGACGCCGGCCCTATCACTCAGCCCTTCACGCAGACGACCTGCTTGAGGTGGGCGACCACCTCGACCAGGTCCTCCTGCTGGGCCATCACCTCGGTGATGTCCTTGTACGCGCCGGGGATCTCGTCGACCACACCGGCGTCCTTGCGGCACTCCACCCCGGCGGTCTGCGCGGCCAGATCCGCGGTGCTGTACGTCCGCTTCGCCTGCCCCCGCGACATCCGCCGCCCGGCGCCGTGCGACGCCGAGCAGTACGCGTCCAGGTTCCCCTTACCGCGCACGATGTACGAGCCGGTGCCCATCGAGCCGGGAATGATGCCCAGGTCCCCCTTCCCGGCCCGGATGGCGCCCTTGCGGGTCACCAGCACGTCCACCCCGTCGTAGCTCTCCTCCGCCACGTAGTTGTGGTGGCAGGAGATCGGCTCGTCGTAGCCGGCGTGCGGGAACGCGTCCCGGACCACCTGGCAGAGCAGCGCGAGCATGACCGTCCGGTTGCGGCGGGCGTACTCCTGCGCCCACCACAGGTCCCGCCGGTACGCCTCCATCTCCGGCGTGCCGGCGAGGAACACCGCGAGATCCCGGTCCGGCAGGTCGGTGTTGTGCGGCAGGCCACGCGCCACCGCCATGTGCCGCTCGGCCAACTCCTTGCCGATGTTGCGGGAACCGGAGTGCAGCATCAGCCAGACCCGGCCGTCGTCCGCACCGCCCTGTTCCAGGCAGACCTCGATGAAGTGGTTGCCGCCGCCGAGCGTGCCGAGCTGCCGCTGCGCCCTCGTCTGGAGCTGGGCCACCTTCCGGTCCAGCGTCGCGAACCGCCGCCAGAACTCGTCCCAGCCCGCCTGCTCCAGCCCCCGGACCCGGCGCGGATCGACCGCGTCGTCGCGCATCGCGAAGCCGACCGGGATCGCCGCCTCGATCGCCGAACGCAGCGGCGCGAGGTCGTCGGGCAGGTCGGCGGCGGTCAGCGAGGTCCGCACCGCGGACATGCCGCAACCGATGTCCACGCCGACCGCGGCCGGCGACACGGCCTGCCGCATCGCGATCACCGAGCCGACGGTGGCGCCCTTGCCGAAGTGCACGTCCGGCATCACCGCGACACCCTGCACCCAGGGCAGCGCGCCGATGTTGCGCAGCTGCCGGGCCGCCTGCGCCTCGATCGCGTACGGGTCGGTCCAGACCCGGACCGGTGCCCGGGTACCGGCCAGCGGGGTGAAACCCATCGTCGTCTCCTTGCTCATGTCCGTCTGACGTAGGCCGTACGGGACTCGAACCCGTAGCCTCCCGGGTGAGAACCGGGTGAGCTGCCAATTGCTCCAACGGCCCTCCGGCGGCGTGACGCCGTCGGCGGATCCACCCCGGACACGGAGAACCGCCCGGCTCCGGTGTCGGGGCGGGCGGTTCGCGCGGATCGTCGCGCCGGCGCTAGACGCGCCACCACCCTGGTTGCCACTGCCGCCCCCGGCCCGTGCCCGATTCGGGCAGCAGGACACCGGCGCGCGGCGCTTGCCGCTCGGCGCGGGTGCGGTTCTGCTGCGACACGGCAGGCTCCCCTGGTGGATCAGATCGACGTTGCCCGCTCACGGTACGGCCGCTCCCCATGGGCCGCAACACGAATTCGCAGTACGCGCTGCGCCGTTCGAGCTGGGGCGATTCCCCTGGCGAGGACTGGCGAGGTGGACAGCGGTGCGAGGCCGTGGCCCGATTCGGGCAGTCGAACGGTCCGAATGGCCGAGTCTCGATATCGCGGCCGCCGACTAGCTTGATCCTTTCGCTGTCAACAATTGGAACCTGACAAGGAGCTTCGGCTTGGAGGCATTGGAAAACGAGCTGTCCATACCGGTTGACTACGTGCCTGGCGCTCGCGGTCATACAGTTCTCGCCGTTGGTCGCGACACGGACGGCCGTGACGCAATGGCGATGTGGCGCCTCAGCCCCACAGGGCGCGCCGGTGGAGCGTGGGTGGAACGGTTCGACGAGGTCGAACGCGAACCCGAGCGGTTGATCCGAGTCATGTCGATGCTGCAGGACCGATGTGTCGTCGACTGGGACAGTGAAACCATTGAGGGCGTCCTGGCGAGACTCGCCGAATTTCTGCCCGCCGAAACGCTCTCCGATCTCCGGGCCCACATCCTCGTCGTCCCTGAACTCCTGGCAGAGATCAGCGAGCACAGAGCCGCCTACTCCGCTGCGGTGGAACAGCAAAGGGCGCGCACCAAGTCCAAACTGGCACCTCTCGCGTGGCCCACCGAGGTACCGGACCGGCAGGAACTGATCGCCTGGGCCTCCCGCGCCCAGTCCACGGCGGCGTCGCCTGTCGCTGGCACAGCTCTGATGCTGACCGCGGCCGTCGCCAGAACCGCGCAACTGTGGCAAGACACCGAACAGGCCCGGTACCGCCGGACCTACTTGCGCTCGTTGGGAGAGCCCCAGCCGTTGCCGCCGCGATGGCTGGCTGAACTGCGTAAGGCCGTGGGCAGCTCATCCGTGGTGTCGGTGTAGGGGGCGGCGTGTACGCAGTCATCGACCTTGAAACCACTGGCCTTCGGACGAGTTGGCATGACCGGATCGTCGAAGTGGCAGTCGTCCAGCTCGACGAGAACGGCCGCATCACTGACGAGTGGTGCAGCCTGATCAACCCCGACCGCGATCTCGGCCCGCAGGCCATTCACGGGATCTCGGCAGCAGAAGCACGACGCGCACCGCGCTTCGGTCAGGTGGCCGGACACCTCGCCACGATGCTGCGTGGTCGAGTCCTCGTCGCCCACAACTTTCATTTCGACGCCCCCTTTCTCGACGCCGAGTACGAACGAGCAGGGATCCGCACACCGATCCGACACACCACCGGTCTCTGCACGATGCAGTTGGCATCGCACTTCCTGCCCTCGGCCGGCCGCAGCCTGCACGACTGTTGCCACGCGGCTGGGCTGCCGGCGCATCAGGCACATTCAGCGCTGCACGACGCCCGCGCCGCCGCTCAACTCCTGACTCACTACCTCGCGGCAGCCGGTAGTCCGCCGCCATGGAATGCTGCTGTGGCGTCTGCCGTCCGAGCGCCCTGGCCAACGATTAATGCGCAGCCAGTGACGGCCGTCCTACGACGCGCCCCCGGCGAGCGTGAACAGCACTTTCTGGCCCGCCTTGTCGACCGGCTGCCACGGCTGCGCGAGCCGCAAGGAGACGCCTACTTGGATATCCTCGACCAGGCGCTTCTTGACCGCCACATCTCCGCTACCGAGGCCGATGCGCTCGTGGCCACTGCGGATGCCCTCGAACTCGCCCGCGTCGACGTCCAGCATCTGCATCTGACCTACCTGGCAAGCCTTGCTCAGATCGCGCTCGAGGACGGAATTCTGACCCCGGCTGAGCGCCATGACCTGGATCTGGTGGCAGGGCTGCTCGGTCTCGAACGGTCTGACGTCGACAAGGCTCTCGCGGCAGCGCCAACTGTCGACCCCGGGCAGCGCCGGGGTGGCGAATGGCGGCTTCAACCTGGTGACGTCGTTGTTTTCACCGGCGCGATGGAGCCGCCGCGGGAAAAGTGGGAGGAGGAGGCCCGAACCGCAGGTCTCGATGTCGGCAGCAACGTCACCAAGAAGACACGTCTGCTAGTCGCCGCCGATCCGGACACCATGTCGGGGAAGGCCAAGAAGGCCCGCCAGTACGGCATTCCGATCGTCCACCCCACGGCCTATCAGAACATGCTGGCCGGGCTTAGCGCCCTTGCCATGTAGGTCGCCCGCCTAGCAGCGCCCGCCCATCGGCTCGACGTCGCTCCCGGACGGACACCTCGATCTCGCATGACGAGCCCGAGCGTCTGGGAGCGGCGGCGGCCTTGATTGAGCAGAGGTTGAGCTGCCTGGCGTCAGCCGGCGTGCGCCACCGGGTGGCGCCGCATCTCCTCCATGAACGGGTAGCGCGCGGTCAGCTCGGCCAGCGTGATGCCGGCCCGCCACGCGGCGGCGACCTGCGCGACCTGGAGCAGGTCGGTGGCGTCGCCCCGGGCCTGGACGTCGCCGTCCACCCGCAGGTCGATCATGAAGTAGCGGGCCTGGGACCCGAGGCTGACGCAGACCACGCCCCGGGCGGAGGTCATCTCGGCGCAGGTGAACCGGCTGCGCCCCTGCTCGGGCGCGGTCACCTCGCCGACGTCGAGCTGGTGCGCGGCGGCGGTCGCCACGAGCGCGGGGGCGAGACCGCCGGGCTCGACCAGGTCCGGGTAGAGGCGCACACCCAGTGCGGCCGACACGTCGCTCATGACTGACTCCCACTTCCTCGTGACAGAGACCAGCAGCGCGCAGGTTACGAGTGTGTTTCCGGCACGCACGGCCATCTTTTCCCGTGCGACCGTCCCGGGGCAATAGGAACGCCCTCATCGAACCCCTCCGAGGTAGGCTGCCGCCTCATGGCGCTGATCCGGTGTGACTTCTTCGCCGAGGCGCTCGGCGTGGGCACGTCGATGACGGTGCTGCTGCCCGATCGGGGCGCGGCCGGGATCGGCGTGCCGGGCGCGGCCGCCGACGGTGACCCGCCGGTGCTCTACCTGTTGCACGGCCTGACCGACGACGACACGGTGTGGACCCGGCGGACCTCCATCGAGCGATACGTGGCGCCGCTGGGGCTGGCCGTGGTGATGCCGCAGGTGCAGCGCAGCTTCTACTGCGACGAGGCGCACGGCAACCGATACTGGACGTTCCTCAGCGAGGAGCTGCCCGAGGTGTGCCGGTCGTTCTTCCGGCTGTCCACCCGCCGGGAGGACACGTTCGTCGCGGGCCTGTCGATGGGCGGCTACGGGGCGGTGAAGTGGGCGCTGCGCCACCCGGACCGGTTCGCGGCGGCGGCCAGCCTGTCCGGGGCGCTGGACGTGACGCGCCGCCGCCACCATCCGACCCATCCGGTCGACCCGGCGGTGTGGCACACCGTCTGGGGTGACGGCCCGGTGCCCGAGGACGACGACACGGTGGGGCTGCTGGAGCGCTCCGGCGACGACCGGCCGGCGCTCTACGTCGCCTGCGGCACCGAGGACTTCCTGTACGAGGACAGCATGCGGTTCCTCGACGTGGCCCGGAAACGCGACGTGCCGGTCACCGTCGACTTCGGTCCGGGTGACCACGACTGGGCGTACTGGGACGCGCGGATCTCCGACGTGCTGGCCTGGCTGCCGCTGCGCGGGCGCTGACGCGGCACTGACCGCGCCGGCTCAGACGCCGACGGTGCCGTCGATCGCCTCGCGGATCAGGTCGGCGTGCCCGTTGTGGCGGGCGTACTCGTGCAGCATGTGCAGCATGACCAGGCGCAGCGAGACATCCTCACCCCAGCGGGCCTGGTGACCGGTGACGTCGAGCGACTCGGCCTCCCGCTCGATGCGCCGGGCGTGCTCGATCTCGCGCCGCCACGCCTCGAACGCCTCCGCCGCGTCGGCGTCGCGGGCGTCGTACGCCTGCTGGAAGTCGCCGCTGTCCGACCACACCAGCGGCACGTCCTCGGCGGCGATGACCCGGCGGAACCAGGTGCGCTCCACCTCCGCCATGTGCCGGACCAGGCCGAGCAGCGACAGCGTGGACGGCGGCAACGCCGGCCGCCGCAGCTGCTCGTCGGTCAGCCCCTCGCACTTGAGGGCCAGCGTGGCCCGGTGGAAGTCGAGGAAGGCGCGCAGCGACTCCCGCTCGCCGGCGAGCAGCGGCGGCCCGATCCGTTCGGTCTCCATGAGCGCCCAGCCTAGCCGCAATCGATCATGGCGGAACGGCCGCGTCATCGCAGCGACGAACCGGCCACCGGGAAGTCGAACCAGGTGTCCGGGTACGGCTCGTCGACGTACCGGTAGTGCCACCACTCCAGCGGATAGTTCTCGAAGCCCTGCGCGGACATCAGCCGGCGCAGCAGGTCGCGGTTGCTCCGGGCGGTGTCGCTGATCCGCGCGTCGGCGGTGTGGGCGCGCGGGTCGAAGCAGTCGAAGCCGGTGCCCATGTCGATCGAGTCGTCGCCGAAGCGGCGGCCGGCCGGATCGGTGCAGGGCACGAGCGCCTGGCCGGGCGTGTACGCGGGCTGCGCGGCGGCGGAGACCGGGACCAGGGTCAGGTCCACGGTGCTGCCCCGGCTGTGCGCGGTGGGCGCGCCGATGTAGCCGTCAGCGAACAGCCGGTCCTTGGGCACGCCGGGGTAGAACTCGCCCTTCATCCGCTGCTCGCCGGGGAGTTTCGCCCAGGCGACGAAGTCGTCGGCCGCGCGCTGCGGGCGGTAGCAGTCGTACACCTTGAGACTGTGCCCGCCGGCGAGCGCGGCGGTCTGCACCCGGTGCAGCGCCTGGGCGGCGGGCCGGGTGAGCAGGCAGCGCGGTTCGGCGTACCCGTCGATCGGGCGGCCCACGAAGTTGTGCGGGCCCGCGTACCGGATGTCGGTGCGGACGGTGGGGTCGACGGTGGTGAGGTCCACGAACTCCGCCGGGGCGCGCGGGCCGGTCGGGGTGGGTGCCGGCGGCGCGGACGGCGACGGGGACGGCGCGGGCCGCTGGCAGGCGGCGGCCAGCAGCGCGGCCGCGACGGCCAGGACCGCCGTCGCGCGTCTGCCGGTGCCCACCCGCCGTGTCTACCAGCCCCGGTGGCCCGGCATCGGCGGAACCGGTGGTCAGCCGCCCAGCGCGGTACGGAGGAAGTCGACAGCGGCGGCGTCGTCGTCGATGCCGCCCGCCTCGTGGCCGTTGAACCGCCACACCGTCAGGTCCTTGTCGCCGCGGTAGTCGTGGTAGGCGGCGTAGACGGTGGACGGCGGGACGATCTCGTCCATCAGCGCGACGGAGAACCGGGCCGGCACCGTGGCCCGGCGGGCGAACGCGACGCCGTCGACGTAGCCGAGCGTGCGCAGCGCCTGCTCCTCGCGGTCCCGGTGCACTGCCAGGTAGTCGCGGATCTCCCGGAACGGCGTGGCGTCGGTGATCGTGATCGCGCGTGGGATGTCGCAGAGGAACGGCACGAGCGCCACCGCCGCGCGTACCCTCGGCGCCAGGGCGGCGGCGGCGAGCGCGGCGGCCCCGCCCTGGCTGTGACCGAGTACGGCGATCCGGTCCGGGTCGACGGCCGGCAGCTCGCATGCGGCGTCCACGGCGCGGACCGCGTCGGTGAGGAAGCGCCGGTAGTAGTACCGGTTCGGGTCCTCGATGCCCCGGGTGGCCATGCCCGGCGCCTGCGGTCCGGCGGCGGCGACGTCGGGTGTGTCGCCCCGGCTCCACCCCGAGCCCTGGCCGCGCGTGTCCATCTGGAGGTGGGCGAAGCCGGCCGCGGACCAGAGCAGGTTCTCCAGCGCGTGACCGCGTCCGCCGCCGTACCCGACGTACTGCACGATCGTGGGCAGCGGCCCGGAGGCGCCGCGCGGCACCCGCAGCCAGGCGCGGATCGGCTGTCCGGCGAAGCCGGGGAACGTCACGTCGAAGACGTCGACAGCGGTCAGCGGCGTCGGCAGCGGGGTCGCCGACACGGGGTCGCCGCACGAGCGCGCCTGTGCCAGAGTGTCAGCCCAGAAGGCGTCGAAGTCCGGAGGCTCGTGCAGGTCGCTGCGGTAGGTACGGAGTTCGGCCTCGGTCAGGTCGGTGAACACGCCTCGGTTTTTCCTCGTCGTTCGTCGGGGGTGGACGGCGAGCCGTCGGGAGATGACGGGGGCATTTCCGGAACGTTTCCGCAACTCTGGCGAACGCTAGAGCCGGTCCGGCCTGTCGTCAAGCCCTCGGCGTACGGCAAGATGTGCGTGGGGCGGGACGGTCTACCGGTCGGTTCCGGCAGCCGGCGAAGGGAACACGGGTGAGCGCGGACGACGAGCGCAGGGTGACCATCACCGCGATCGCACGGGAGGCCGGCGTCTCGGTCCCGACCGTGTCGCGCGTGCTCAACGGGCGTTCCGACGTCGCGCCGGACACCCGGGAACGGGTCGAGGAGCTGCTGCGCCACCACGGCTACCGCCGCCGGGGCAGCCGTACGGTCCGCCGGGCGGACCTGGTCGACCTGGTCTTCAACGACCTGGACAGCCCGTGGGCGGTGGAGATCATCCGCGGCGTGGAGGACGTCAGCCACGCCGCCGGGGTCGGCACCGTCGTCTCGGCGATCCATCGCGAGTCCAGCTCCACCCGGCAGTGGCTGCACAACCTGCGCGCCCGCGCGTCCGACGGCGTGATCGTGGTGACCTCGCACCTGAGCCCGGCCGTGCAGGCCCAGCTGCGGCGCCTCAACGTGCCGGTGGTGGTGGTCGACCCGGCGGCCGGCGTGGCCGCCACGGACGTGCCGGCGATCGGCGCCACCAACTGGACCGGCGGCCTGGCCGCCACCGAGCACCTGCTCAAGCTCGGCCACCGCCGGATCGGTTTCGTGGCCGGCCCACCGCACCTGCTGTGCAGCCGCGCCCGGCTGGACGGCTACCGGGCCGCGCTGGCCGCCGCCGGAGTCGCCGCCGACGACCGGCTGGTGCAGCCCGGCGACTTCTACCACGCGTCCGGCTTCACCGCCGGTGGCGCGCTGCTCGACCTGGACGAGCCGCCGACCGCCATCTTCGCCGCCAGCGACCAGATGGCCTTCGGGGTGTACGAGGCGGTGCGCCGCCGCGGGCTGCGGGTCTGCGACGACGTGAGCGTGGTGGGCTTCGACGACCTGCCCGAGGCGCGGTGGGCCTCACCGCCGCTGACCACGGTGCGCCAGCCGCTGGTCGAGATGGGCCGGCTCGCCGCGCGCACCGTGCTGCGGCTGGCCCAGGGCGACGAGATCGACTCGCCCCGGGTCGAGCTGGCCACCGAACTCGTGGTGCGGGACAGCACCGCGGGGCCCGCCTGCCGCTGATCCGGGCCGCTCCTTTCAGTCCTGTTCCGGAATTTCCGGCTCCCGCAGGGCCGACCCGGCCGACATGGCGACGGCGGCGGCGTGGCGGCGACGCCGGGCCAGCAGCAACGCTCCCCCGGCGGTCAGCACCGCGCCCACCGCGACCGTCACACCCGCGCCGGGCCGCGGCCCGGGTGCCGCCCCGCCACCGGCCAGGCCGGCGTGCCCGGCCAGGGCCGAGGCCGCCCCGCCCGCCGGAGGCGCGGACCGGTCCAGCTCCCCCGGCTCGACCAGCCGCCCCACCGAGGCGTCGCGGGGCTGCGCGAACCCCCAGTCCAGCAGCGCCGCGCCCTGCTGCCAGCCCCGCTGGGTGGTCACCTCGGCGCCCAGCAGCGTGACCACCAGGCGCCGCCCGCCGCGCTCGGCCGCCCCGACGTACGTGTGCCGGGCCAGGTCGGTGAAGCCGGTCTTGCCGCCGAGCGCCCCCGGATAGTGGTCCAGCAGCATGTTGTCGTTGGAGATGGCGAACGCCTTCGCCCGCTGCGCCGGCTGGGCCGGGATCTGGGTGGACCGGGTGGCGGCGTACCTGCGGAACGCCGGGTCGGCGAAGCACGCCCGTGCGATCAGCGCCAGGTCGTACGCGCTGGTGAACTGCCCCGGCCCGTCCAGCCCGGACGGGGTGACCGCGTGCGTCTGCCGGGCGCCGAGCCGGTGCGCCTCCTCGTTCATCGCCCGTACCCCGCCGGCCAGCCCGTCCGGGCCGCCGCCGAGCCGGGCGAGCGCGTTGGCCGCCTCGTTGCCGGAGCGCAGCAGCAGGCCGAGCCAGATCGTCTCGATCCGGTAGCGCCCGCCCTCCACCAGCCCGGCCGCCGAGCTGCCCGGTTCGACAGCCAGGTCCCCGGCCGTCACCGTCACCTCCCGGTTCGGGTCCAGCCGGGGCAGCATGGTGGCGGCCAGCAGCAGCTTCTGCACGCTCGCCGGTACGCCGTACTCGTGCGGGCCGCAGCCGCCGAGCACCGCGCCGCTGTCCAGGTCGGCGACCACCCAGGAGGTGGCGGTCACCGCCGGCGGTGCGCTCGACGCGGGCGGGACGACCAGGCCCGCGGTGTCCAGCGCGGCGCCGCCGACGGCTCGCGCGGCCGGGTCGGGCGCCGGCGGCGGCTGCGGCGGCCGGGTCGACGGGGCCGGCACGTTCGGGCAGGGCGGCGCGGCCGGCAGCCGGCGTACGGGCGCGCGGACGGCGGCCACCGCCGGTGTCGCCGGCGCCGGCAGCAGCAGGGCGGCGGCCAGCGCCACGAAGGGTCCCCAGGTCCTCATGACCCGGACGCTAGCCACGCCGACCCGAACGGGTCACCGGCTCCGGGATTCGCGTTCCGCCGCCCGAACCGAGCGGTAGGGTGCCGCCCGGTCAGGCGCGGCGGCGTCCCCGCCTGCGGGCGCGGCCCCGGCGGGCGGCGAGCACCGCCGCCGCCCCGCCCACGGTGAGCGCCAGCAGACCGGCGACCGGCACGATCACCCGCCAGTCCCCGTCGCCGATGCGTCGCAGCGCCGTCCCGGCCGGCCCCCGCCACGGCGGGGAGGCGGTACGGGTGGGCTCGGCGGCCGCCGCCTGCCGGGGCTCCGCCGCCTCGGCGTCCCGCTCGCCCGGCTCGACCAGCCGGCCGACCGAGGCGTCGCGGGGCAGCCGGAAGCCCCAGTCGAGCAGTTGGGCACCCTGCTGCCAGCCGCGTACCGGGCGGGCCTCGGCGCCGAGCAGCGTCACCACGAGACGGCGTCCGTCCCGCTGCGCGGCGCCGACGTAGCTGTGCCGGGCCAGTTCGGTGAAGCCGGTCTTGCCGCCAAGCGCGCCGGGATAGCGGTAGATGAGCTGGTTCTCGTTCTGGATCTGGAACCCGCCCTTCTTCAGCGCGGGCTGGGCCGGGATCTGCGTGCGCTCGGTGAGCGCGTACCGGCGGAACGCGGCGTCGGCGAAGCAGGCCCGCGCGATGAGCGCCAGGTCGTACGCGCTGGTGAACTGGCCGGGACCGTCCAGGCCGGACGGTGTGACCGCGTGCGTCTGCCCGGCGCCGAGCCGGCGGGCCTGCTCGTTCATCTCGGCGACGCCGGCCTGCGCGCTGCCGGCGCCGAGGCGGGCCAGCATGTTCGCGGCGTCGTTGCCGGACTGGAGCAGCAGGCCCAGCCACAGCGTCGCCACGCTGTAGCGGCCGCCGACGAGCAGGCCGACCGCCGAGCTGCCCGGCTCGATGTCCAGGTCGGCGCGGGTGGCGACGGCGACCTGCTCGGGGTCCAGCCGGCTCAGCATGGTGGCGGCCAGCAGCAGTTTCTGGGTGCTGGCCGGGGTGCCGGGGACGTGTGCGCCGCACGCGCCGAGGACCGCGCCGGTGTCCAGGTCCGCCACCAGCCAGGTGGTGGCGGTGACCGCCGGGGGCGCGGGGCTGCCGGGTGGCATGACCAGCCCGGTGCCGGCCAGCGCCTCGCCGCCCACCGCCGGCTGTTCGGGTGTCGTGGCCGGCGGTGTCGGGCGGGGCGGCCGGCTCACCTTCGGCGCGGGCAGGCGCGGGCAGGGCGCGGTCGCGGGCGCGGCGAGGGCGGCGGGTGTGGTGGCCGGGACGGCGGCGGCCGGGGCGGGAACCCCGGTGGTGAGCAGGGTGACGGCGGTGGCGGCGGCCAGGACCCGGGCTCTCATGAGAAGGCACCCTACCGAGCCGGATGATCAGGTCCCGACGGCTCACCGGTGTCGTGACGCCGCGCCGATCGGGCGGTCCCGTTCGGTGACCGGCCGGGGTGTCAGCGCACGCCGCGCAGCCACCACCGCTGCCACGGTGTCTCCACGGCGCGCCGGTGATAGTGGGACCGGACCCAGGCCACCGCCCGCGCGGGCGGCAGCCCGTCCAGCACGGCGAGCGCGGCCAGCGCGGTGCCGGTGCGCCCGACGCCGCCGTGACAGGCCACCTCGACCCGCTCCCCCGCGTACGCGCGCCGCCGCGCCTCCCGCAGCGCGTCCAGGGCGTCGGCGCGGTCGGACGGAATCCAGAAGTCGGGCCAGCGGACCCGCCGGGCCGGCCACTCCGGCTCGGGACCGGGCGCCAGCAGCAGCGCGAAGTCGGCGGGCGAGGCGGGCGCGGCGACCTTGCGCCCGCGGACGGTGGCGCCACCGGGCAGCGTGAGCAGGCCGGCCTGATCGGTCCACGGTGTCGCGTCCATGGCTCATTGTGTCGTGTCGCCCGGACACGTGAGTGCCCGCCGGACGAGGTCCGGCGGGCACTCACGATCGAGCCGGGTCGTCCCCGGCACGCCCCGGATCAGCCGAGGCGGCGGCGGCGCCAGGCCATGGAGGCCAGCAGCAGCACCGCACCGGCGGCGGCGAGGCCCCCACCGAGCTTCAGCGGCGTGCCGATGCTGTCACCGGTCACCGGCAGACCGCCGTGGTGCGGCGACTTGGTCGGCCGCGGCGGGAGGACGGTGCCGGTGGCGCTCGCGATCCGCCCGGACGTCAGGCCGGTGGCGGTGAACGTGTACCGGCCCGGCCTGGTCGGCCGGTAGGTGACGGTGAAGTTGCCGTTGGCGTCGGCCGTCACGGTGAACGTGGTCGGCGCGGGCTGCGGCTGGGCGCGGTTGGGCGTGTAGGCGACCGGCGCCATCGCCACCGTGCTGCCGTCGCTGCGCCGCGCGGTCCCCTCGGCCGGGGCGGCCGCGGGCAGACCCGAGATCGCCACGTCGATCCGCACCGTCTCGTTCGGCGCGAAGTTGGAGCCCCGCAGGGTGAACGTCTCGCCGAGCCGGATGGTGGTCGGTGAGACGGTCAGCGACGCGACCTCGGGCGGGTAGACCGGGGGCTGCGGCTGCGCCGCCCCGGCCGCGGTCGGCACGGCCGCTACGGCCAGGCCCACCGTGAGCGCCATGATGATGCGGGATAGCCGCATGATGGATTCCCTCCTACTGTTCACAGCTTGGTGCGTTGACTACTTGGGTGGTCCATGGGGTGACGGTGGGCGTGTGCACCAGCTCGGCCGTCCCGGCGCCGGTCTTGCCGGTGAGCACCGTGACGTCGAGCGTCCGGGTCTGTCCCGGGCGGGCCTCGACCTTCGCGACCGCCACCTGGCGGCGGCCGTCGGTGCCGCTGCCCATCGCGGTGTCCCGTCCGTCCAGCCGGCCGGTGAGGACGGCGCCGCCGGTGGGCGTGTGCACGGAGACGAAGGTGCGTGCGGTGTACTTGTCGCCGGCCAGAGCCAGTCCGGTGACCGACTTGCTCAGGCCCGACTTCGGGGCGGTGGAGTGCACCGTGACCTTCAGCCGCAGCTCGCGGCGTCCGTCCGGGTGGCATTCGCCGACCGTCACGGTGGCCGAGAACCTGAGGTAGTAGCCGAGCTTCGCGCCGCTGCCGTCGTTGAGGAACACACCGACGGTCGGCACGGTGTCCTTCTCCGGGAGCTGACCGGCCAGCCGGCTGCCGGCCAGTGCGCGTTGCTCCTCAGATCGGACACTCCAGAACAATATCCGACGTTCATTGATTGAACGGGTAAAAACGGTCAAAAGTGCCCGTGGGTCGATCGTCTTGGTGAACAGGGTGTCGAAGACGCCCGAGGCCGCCTTGGTGAAGTACTCGTCCTGGTCCTTCGTGCCCAGGTCCCGGTACGAATCACTGAGGAGCGTGCGGACGGCGGTGGCGGGGGCGAGCGCCGGCCCGTCCGGCACGTTGACCGGACCCACGACGCCGAGCAGGTACGACAGCACCACCGGGTCCACCGCCAGCACACCGTCCACGGTGGTGCCGGTCCGGCGACGAACCATGTCCCGGTAGAGCGCGGCGGCGGCCGGGAAGTCCGGGTTGAGGTTCACGTCCGCCGGATAGATGCCCGGCAGATCGCCCCAGAGCCGCTTCGCCTCCGCGTCGACCTTGAGTGGCGGGTCGAAGAACCGCAGATCGGACGAGCTGCCCTGCTTCACGAGGCGGATCCGTCCACCCTCGGCGCGCAGGACGGCGTACGCGCCGAACATGCCGCCCGTGGCGCGCAGCTCGGCCGGGTTCTGCGAGACCAGCAGATAGCTGCGCGGCCCGTCCGCGCCGAGAAGTGGCGGCAGCAGCCGCGCGCCGCGATCAGCCGCCGAGGTCAGCTCGCCGAGCTGGTCCAGCTCGGCGCGCAGCGCGGTGACCGCGTCGCGTACCTGCGTCACGAGGTCGCCGGTGGGCACCTTCCGCAGCCGGTCGGCGGTCGTGCGCACCGCCTGGTCGGCGGCGGAGACCTCGGCCGAGACGGCGCGCAGGCGGGCCAGGTCCAGCTTGCCCTGCTTCGGCACCAGCGAGGCGAGGTCGACGCGCAGCAACGTGGGGAACGCGAGCCGGGCCAGGTCGTCCACCGCCACCGAGATCTGCCGTACCGCGGCCAGGTTGTCCCCCGCGTACGGGGTCTGCTGGCCGACCCACCACACCGGATCCCCGGTCTCGCCGCGCGCGGCGGCGGCCTGTTCCTGCAACGCGGCGAGCGTGCGCTGGGCCCGGGCCACGTCGCCGTCGAGCACCTGGGCGCTGAGCTCCCGGGCCAGTCCGGCGGCGTTGACCAGGTGGGCGCGGGCCTGCCAGCCCCGGAACGCGACCCAGCCGCCGGCGCTGAGCAGCACCGACACGACGACCAGCCCGGTCAGCAGGGTCCGGCGGACCCGGGCGCGCCGGCGCCGCCGCGAGCGGCGCCGCCGGCCGGTCGTGGCACCAGGTCCGGTCACGGATTCCCCCTACGTGTCGGTCGAATCGGACACAATTCGCGATCGAGTGCTTTTTAGCACGGGAAAGTGCATGTTCGAGGCGATATTCGACACTCTGACGATTTATTGGCTGTGTGCGAGCTTTGTTCGGTTCGACGTCCGCGCGGCCGCCTCGTGCAGCAGCGCCTCGATCCGGTCCACACCGGCCCGCATCGACATGTCCCGCAGGTACGAGTCGCGGCCCCGCCTGCCCATGTCGAGCCGGGCGGCCGGCGGGATGGCGGCGGCCAGCCAGAAGCGGTCGGCCAGGGCCGCCCAGTCCTCGGGCGGGCAGGACAGGCCGGCGCGGGCCCGCTCCACCACCTCGGCCGTCTCCCCCGCGGCGGAGGCGACCACCGGCGCGGCGCAGGCGAGCGCGGCCTGGAGCTTGCCGGGCACCCGGCCGCGCAGCGCCGGCAGGTCGCGCTGGGCCACGAGCTGGTAGTCGGCGGCGGCGTAGAGCTGCGGCATGTCCACAGCGGACCGTCGTTCCAGGAACCGGATGTTGTCCGCGCCGAGGTCGGCGGCGAGCCCTCGCACCCGCCGCTCCTGCGGACCCGAGCCCACGAGCACCAGGTCCATCCGGTCACCGAGGGCCGCCGCCGCCCGGACCGCCGTCTCCAGGTCCTGGCGCGCGCCGATCGTCCCCGCGTGCATCACCACGCAGCGGTCGTCCCGGCGGACCAGCCGCCGCACCGCCGGACCGGCCTGGGTGGGCCGGAAGATGCGCTCGTCGGTCCAGTTCGGCGCGGTGCGCACCCGGCCCGGGTCGGCCCCGCCGGCGCGGACCAGATCCGCCATGGACGGCGAACCGACAGCTACCACTGCCGCCTCCCGGTAGAGGCGGCGGGTGGCGGCCTCCAGCCGCGCCGGCCACCCGCTGTCCCCCTCCGCGCGCCCGTCCCGCTCGGTCCACACGTCCTGCACGTGCAGGACTGTCGGCGTGCGGCCGAGCAGCCGCCGCAGCCCGGTGGCCGCGAACGTGACCGCCGGGTGGCCGTAGACGTAGAGCACGTCGACGTCGCGCAGCAGGCCCCGGCCGGCGAGCGCGGCGCTGCCGGCAAAGGACAGCCAGCTCGTGGTGCGGGCACGGGCGGAACCGTCGCCCGCGGCGTACCGGGGCACCCGGCGCACGGTCAGCCGCTCGCTGTGCGTCTGGTGCCGCCAGCGCTGTCGCCAGCCGGGATAGACGTGGCCGCCGGGGTAGTCCGGGAACCCGGTGAGCACCCGTACCTCGTGGCCCCGGGCCACCAGCTCCTCGGCCAGGCTGCCCGGGACGAACGCCGGCTCCGGCGGGAAGTGGTAGGTGAGGATGCCGACCCTCATGGCCGCGCTCCCGGCGCGGCTTTCCGGACGGCCGGGCGCCGCACCGCGTACCATTCCCGCATCCCCTCTGCGTCCGGCCGCGACTGCCGGAAGAACGCCGTCGCGGCACCCTCCGTCGCGACCGTGCCGACGAGAGGGGTGCAGATGGTCGACGAGGTGCTCTTCGTCTGCCACGCGAACATGTGCCGGTCACCGATGGCGGAGTTCATCGCCCGCCGGATGCTGACCGGCCTGCCGTTGGCGGTGACCAGCGCGGGGACCGACGCGATCGACGGGGCGGCCATGCACCCGTACGCGGTCGAGGTGACCGCGGCCACCGGCGCGGACCCGGCGGCCTTCCGGACCCGCCGGCTGCGCCCGGAACACCTGACCGGGGCGGCGCTGGTGCTGACCGCGACCCGTCGGCAACGCTCGGCCTGCACCGCGCTGGCGCCGGCCGCGCTGACCCGGACGTTCACGCTGCGGCAGTTCGCCCGGCTGGCGGCCGAGGCCCGCCCCGCCGAGGCGGAGGCGGACGCGGGCACGCCGTTGCGGGCGGCGGTGTCGGCCGCGGTCCGCGCCCGGGGGCGGCTCCAACCCGCCGCCCCCGACGCGGAGGACCTGCGCGATCCGATCGGCGGCTCGCCTGCCGACTTCCGGCGCTGCGCCGAGGAGATCGAGCGGTCGATCCGGCCCGTGCTCGCGCTCATCGCGACAGCCGGGTGAGTTCCTGCGTCCGGTCGCCCACGGCCTTCGCGCCCCGGCGGGCGCCGGCCCGGTCGGCCGGCACCGAGGGCGCCGCGGGCGGCACGACCACCTTGTACGCCTCGTACTGGTAGGCGTCCGCCTTGGCCACCTTGGCCATGTTGAGCACGCAGCCGAGCAGGCGCACCGAGACCGAGCTGAGCGCGTGGGCCGCCGCCGCGACCTGGCTGCGGGAGGTACGCCCCTGCTGGGTGACCAGGAGCGCGCCGTCGGCCTGCACGGCCACCACCACGCCGTCGGTGACCGCGAGCAGCGGTGCGGTGTCGATGACCACGATGTCCGCCGAGTCCCGCAGCGCGACCAGCAGGTCCGCCATGGACTTGGAGCCGAGCAGCTCGCTGGGGTTGGGCGGGGTGGCGCCGCTGGGCAGCACCAGCAGGGACTTCTCCCCCCAGCGCTGCACCACGTCACCGACCTGGACGTCGCCGACGAGCACGTCGGTGAGGCCGACGCCGCCGTCGAGCCCGAGGTAGTCGGCGACCTTGGGGCGGCGCAGGTCGGCGTCGATCAGCAGCACCCGCCAGCCGGCCTCGGCCAGCGCGATGGCGGTGTTGCAGGCCATCGTGGTCTTGCCCTCGCCCTGAAGCGCGCTGGTGACCGCGATGACCCGGGCCGGCTCGTGCACGTCCACGAAGCGCAGGTTGGTACGCAGCTTGCGGACCGCCTCGGCCCGGGCCGAGGTGGCCGCGTCGCCGACGATCAGCGGCGCCGAGCGCGCGCCGGTCTCGTAGGGGATCTCGCCGAGCAGCGGACTGCCGGTCACCCGTTGCAGCCCGGCGCCGTCGCGCATCCGGACGTCGGCCACCCCGCGGAGCACGGCCAGGCCGACGCCGAGCAGCAGGCCGAGCAGACCGCCCAGGACCAGGTTGCGGGTGGGCTGCGGGGAGACCGGGTTGGAGGTGACACGGGGACCGCTGACCACCTCGATCTTGATCGGCGGGGACTTTCCGTCCGGCGGCGTCTCGACCTTGCGTACCAGCTCGGTGAACTTCGTCGCGAGCGTCTCGGTCGTCTTCAACGCCCGGGTCTGGTCGGTGTCGGTGATCGTCGCCTTGAGCAGGACCGTGCCCGCCGTGGCGGTGGTGTGGATCCGGCTGCGCACCTGGTCGGCGGTGAGGCCGAGCGGCGCGTCGGCGACCACGCTCTGCGCCAGGCGGTCGCTGGTGAGCAGGTCACCGTAGGACTTCACCCGCTGCTGGAGGAAGAGGCTGCCCTGGTAGGCGTCGGTGACCCCCTGGCTGGGCGTGGTGACGAAGAACGTCACCGAGGCCTCGTACCGAGGCGCCGTCCGGACCGTCACCAGCGCGGCGGTGCCCAGGCCGAGCATCACCGTCACCAGCACGATCCACCAGTGGCGTCGGACCAGGCGCAGGTAGCCGAGAACGTCCATCACGCTCCCCCTCGCGACACGCCGGTCTGCCGATGAAACTGCACGAAAGCCCCCTAAAAACCCCAGTCGCCGTGCCAGGATCGAATCGCCTATTCACGACGTTACGTGACTGGACGACAGTAAACGACCGAACAGGCACAGACGGTCTAATCCTTTCAATACGGATAGGACACAGAGGGCAGCCCATGGATCGTGACGCGATCACAGCCGTTCGACCTCCCGGCCGGATCACCCACCGCGCCGCCACCCTTTCCCTGTTAACGCTGGACACGGCCGCGTGGTGCGGAGGTTTTCTCGGCGCCGCCTGGACGAGGTACGGGTTCGACCTCACCGCCGCCGCCAGCGCCCGCACGCTCGGCCTGGCGCTGGCCTGCGCCGCGCTGTACGCCGCGCTCACGCTGCTGCGGTCCCGGCTCTACGGCCGGTATCCGATCGGCAGCGCCGGCGACGCGCAGGGCCTGGCCGTCACCGTCGCGCTCGTCACCGCCGTCGGTTTCGTCGCCGTCCTGCCGTGGACGCAGCACCCGGTCCCGGCCAGCACGCCGCTGGTCGGTGGCGCGGTGGCGCTCGTGGTGATGGCGGCCGCCCGGGGACTCTGGCGGGCCCACGCCGACCGCCGGCCGCCCGCCGCACGACACGCCGAGCGCTGCCTGATCTACGGGGTGGACGCCGCGAGCGAGCGGCTCGTCCGGGTGCTGCTGCACGACCCGGACAGCAGCTACCGGCCGGTGGGCCTGCTCGACGACGCACCCGACAGCCGCGGCCTGCGGCTGGAGCGGCTGCGCGTGCTCGGCGGCCGGGAGCAGATCGCCGCCGTCGTCCGGGCCACCCGGGCGAGCACCGTCATCTTCTCGATGAGCGGCTCCGACCCGCAGCTGCTGCGCGACGTCCGAACCCGCACGTTGGAGGCCGGGGCGGCGTTCAAGGTCCTGCCACCGGTACGCGAGGTACTCGACCGCCCGGTGGCCGCCACCGACGTACGCGACCTCCAGCTCACCGACCTGCTGGGCCGCGCGCACCGGGTGGCCGAGCTGAGCGTCGAGCGCGGCGGGCTGGCCGGACGCCGGGTGCTCGTCACCGGCGCCGGCGGCTCGATCGGCTCGGAACTGTGCCGCCAGATCGCCCGCTGCGAGCCCGACGAGCTGATGATGCTCGACCGGGACGAGTCCGCGCTGCACGCCTTGCAGATGTCCCTGCACGGGCGCGCGCTGCTGGACGGGCCGGAGCTGATCCTGGCCGACATTCGCGACGCCGAGTGCATCGCCCGGGTGATCGCCGACCGGCAGCCCGACGTGGTGTTCCACGCCGCGGCGCTCAAGCACCTCACGCTGCTCCAGCGCCATCCCGGTGAGGCGATCAAGACCAACATCATGGGTACGCTGAACGTGCTGGAGGCGTGCCGCGACGTCGCCGAGTTCGTGAACATCTCCACCGACAAGGCGGCCAACCCGGAGAGCGTCCTCGGCTACTCCAAGCGGATCACCGAGCGGCTCACCGCGCACCACGCGCAGCGGCTCAACGGCCGGTACCTGAGCGTCCGGTTCGGCAACGTGCTCAGCAGCCGCGGCTCGGTGCTCACCGCGTTCCAGGCGCAGATCCGGGCGGGGGTGCCGATCACCGTCACCCACCCCGACGTGACGCGCTACTTCATGACCGTGCAGGAGGCGGTGCACCTGGTGCTCCAGGCCGCGACGATCGGCCGGGGCGGCGAGGCGCTGGTGCTCGACATGGGCGAGCCGGTACGGATCGCCGACGTGGCACGCCGGCTGGCCGCCGAGGCGGACCGCCCGGTGGAGATCGTCTTCACCGGTCTGCGCCCGGGCGAGAAGCTGCACGAGCACCTGTTCGGCGCCGACGAGGTGGACAGCCGGCCGCTGCACCCGCTGATCTCCCACGTCCCCGTGCCCGAGCTGGACCCGGACGAGGTACGCGGCCTCGACCCGTACGCCGACCCGGACGAGCTGATCAAGCGGATGGCCGCGTTCTGCGACCCGGCCGGGGTGTCCCTGCCGGCGCTGCCCGGGCAACGCTGACCCGCCGGTCGATGGGACGCCCCCACCCAGGTGGTGAGACGGGCGTCCCATCGGCCGGCTCGGCTCGCCGCCGGTGGCGGCGCCCGTTAGGGTTGATCCCGGTGTGCCGGGAAGCCTGGTCGGCGATTGTTCCGCCGACCCCAGCTTCCGAACGGACGCCGCATGCCCCAGCACAACCCGCACCGTTCCCGCCTGCTGTCCCGCCGCTCCTGGCCGGAGGCCCGCTTCCTGGCCGACGTGCTGCGCACCGAGACGGTCGGCGGCGGCCTGCTGCTGCTCGGCGCGGTGCTCGCTCTGATCTGGGCCAACTCACCGTGGCGTGCCGCGTACGCCGAACTGAGCCACTGGGTGCCCTGGCCCGGCGGCGCCGGCCTGCACCTCGACCTCAGCCTGCGCACCTGGGCCGCCGACGGGCTGCTGGCGATCTTCTTCTTCGTGGTCGGGCTGGAACTCAAGCGCGAGTTCGTCGCCGGTGACCTGCGCGACCCCCGGCGGGCCGCGCTGCCCGTGATCGCCGCGCTCGGCGGCATGATCGCGCCCGCGTTGATCTACCTGGCGGTGACACTCGGCGCCGGCGGCGCCGGCCTGCGCGGATGGGCCATCCCCACCGCCACCGACATCGCCTTCGCGCTCGCCGTGCTCGCCGTGGTCAGCTCCCACCTGCCGCAAGGGCTGCGCGCGTTCCTGCTCACCCTCGCGGTGGTCGACGACCTCTTCGCGATCACCATCATCGCGGTGTTCTACACCGCCGACTTCCAGCCGCTGCCGCTGCTCGGCGCACTGCTGCCGATCGCCGCGTTCGGGCTGCTCGTGCAGCGCCGCCGGACCTGGTGGTGGGCGCTGATCCCGCTGGCGGTGACCGCCTGGACGCTGGTGCACGCCTCCGGCGTGCACGCCACCGTGGCGGGCGTGCTGCTCGGCTTCACCGTGCCGGTGCTACGCGGCCGCGACGGCGCGCCCGGCCTGGCCGAGCAGCTGGAGCACCGCTGGCGGCCGGTCTCCGCCGGCCTGGCCGTGCCGGTCTTCGCCTTCTTCGCCGCCGGGGTGACGCTCGTCGGCGTGGACGTGGGCGGCGTGCTGACCAACCCGGTGGTGATCGCGGTGGCCGCCGGGCTGGTGCTCGGCAAGGTGATCGGCGTGTTCGGGTCGACGTACCTGCTCGCCCGGTTCACCCGGGCCGAGCTGGACGAGGAGATCACCTGGGCCGACCTGCTCGGGCTGGCGCTGCTGGCCGGCATCGGCTTCACCGTGTCGCTGCTCATCGGCGAGCTGGCGTTCGGCGCCGGCAGCCCGGAGGAGGACGGCGTCAAGGTGGCCGTGCTGCTCGGCTCGTTGATCTCCGCCCTGCTCGCCTCGGTGGTGCTGGTCCGCCGCAACCGGGTCTACCGGCGGATCAGCGAACGGGAGAGCCGGGACGCCGACGGTGACGGCATCCCGGACGTCTACCAGGAGGGCCCGGCCTGAAGCCGGCGCGGCGGGTGCGACCAGCCGGTCACACCCGCCACGCGGTTACGCCTCAGCTCCGGCGCTCGGCCGGGCGCGGCTCGCGCTTGCGCTCCGGTTCCTCGAGCGCCTCGGCGGCCGGGCCGGTGAGGTCGTCACCGGGCACGGCCACCTGCTCGGCGCGGTCCTGCTCGTCCTCACGCCCGCCCGGCGGCGGTTCCGGCGCGGTGGCGCCCCCGGCGAAGCCGTACTCGTTGGGCTCGTCGTGCCTGCTCATGGGCGGAACCTCCCGGTCGTGCCGATTCGTCCTCCGCCGGGCGGTCACCGCCACGGCGCTCACCCGGGCTACTTACCCACCGGAGCGGTCTCCGATCATCGGGCGCCGCCGCGCCACTCACGTGAGGTCAGCTCAGGTCAGCTCGGAGACCGCCTCGAAGATCAGCCAGAGACCGCAGATGGCGAACAGCACCGCCGCGCCGTAGCGGATGGTCCGCTCCGGCAGGTGCCGGCCGAGCATCCGGCCCACCAGAATCGCCAGCGCGTCCGCGGCCACCATGCCGAGCGTCGACCCGAGCCATGTGCCGAACCAGCCGTACTTGGTGGCCAGCGTGATGGTGGCGAGCATGGTCTTGTCGCCCAGCTCGGCCAGGAAGAACGCCACACCCACGGCGATGACCGCGGACCGGCCGCCGCGCTCGGCCTTGCGCTTCTCCTCCTCGGTCAGCTTGTCACCGCGCAGCGTCCACGCGCCGAAGCCGAGGAACGCCAGACCGGCGACCAGCGAGATCCAGTCGGTGGGCAGGGCGGCGTTCAGGCCGTACCCGATGGCCACCGAGGCCAGGTGGACGACGGCGGTGGCGATCGTGATGCCGATGAGCACCGGCACCGGCTTGAACCGCGTGGCGAACGTCAGTGCCATGAGCTGGGACTTGTCGCCCAGCTCGGCGACGAAGATGACGCCGAAGCTGACCACCAGCGCGACGAGGAAACCCTCCATGTGAACCTTCCCGATCAAGCCGGGAGGAGGAACGGGGGCACCCTCGACCCGGCTGCGACAGCCTGAGTCGAAGGTCTCGCCCGCCCCGGAGACCGGGGCCGCGTGGCCGGATGCGGAACGCACCAGTGTGTCGACCACGACATTGGGGGCTACTCCCCTTCGCGCCGCCCAGCCTAGCCGATCACCGGCAGGCCCGGTCACCGGGTGTGGGCGGGGCCACGGCGGCGCTCAGTCGGCCCGCGCCAGGCTCACCCCGAACAGCCCGTCCGGGTCGGTCCAGAACGCCCGCCGGTCGAACCCGGCAGCGGTCAGCTCGGCCGCGACGCCCTCCGGCCGGAACTTGGCCGACACCTCGGTCCGCAGCTCCTCGCCGGCGGCGAACACCACGTCGGTGTCCAGGACCCGCACCCGGGTCGGATGCTCGGCGCGCAACCGCATCTCGATCCACTCCCGCCGCGGATCCCAGACCGCCACGTGCCGGAACGCGTCGACGTCGAAGTCCGCGCCCAGCTCGCGGTTGATCACCCGGAGCACGTTGCGGTTGAACTCGGCGGTCACGCCCGCCGCGTCGTCGTACGCGGGCACGATCACACCCGGATCCTTGACCAGGTCGGTGCCGACCAGCAGCCAGTCGCCGGTCTCCAGCGCCGCGCGCATCGCGGTGAGGAACTCGGCCCGCTCCGCCGGCAGCAGGTTGCCGATCGTGCCGCCGAGGAACGCCACCAGACGCCGGCCGCCGGTGGGCAACCGGTCCAGGTGACGGGTGAAGTCGCCGACGATCCCCCGCACCCGAAGCCCCGGGTACGCGGCCGCGATCTGCTCGGTGGACGACCGCAACGCGCTCACCGAGACGTCCAGCGGCACGAACGTGCCCAGGTCACCGTGGCGGGTGAACGCGTCGAGCAGCAGCCGCGTCTTCTCCGACGAGCCCGACCCCAGCTCGATCAGCGTCTTCGCGCCGGTCATCGCCGCGACGTCGTCCGCGTGCGCGGCCAGCACCGCCCGCTCGGCCCGGGTCGGGTAGTACTCCGGCAGACGGGTGATCTCCTCGAACAGCTCGCTTCCCCGGGCGTCGTAGAACCACTTCGGCGGCAGCCACTTCGGCGTCGCGGCCAGCCCGACCCGTACGTCCTCCCGCAACCCGCGGTCGAGGTCCTGCTGCTCCAAGTGGATCTCCAGCGGCTCCGCGCTCATCGGGTGTCCTCTCTCGCGGTGGGTACGGATCGTCGGGCGGCGGTCGTCTCCCGCACGTCGAGCCCGCCCGTGGTCGCCACCACGAGCCGGCCGTCCGGCACGGCCCGCCAGGCCGGATCGTCGTCGAACGGTTCGGACGCCAGCAGCACCGAGTCCGGGCCGCGGCGCACCGACAGCGCGTGCCCGGCCGTGCTCGCCACCACCGTCGTACCGTCGGTGAGCAGCAGGTTCAGCCGCGATCCGGGAGCGGCGGCGGCGACCGCCGCGACGGTGTCCGCCACCGCCTCGTCCGGCGGCGCGCCGGCTCGCAACCGGTGCCGGACCAACGCCCACAGCAGCGCCGAGTCGGTCGGCACGTCGAGCGTGACGAGGTCGCGGACGGGCAGGCCGGCCGCGAGCGGGACCAGGCTGTCCGGCCAGCCCTTCACCACGCCGTTGTGGCTGAACAGCCACCGCCCCTCGGCGAAGGGCGCCGCGGCGGTCTCGTGCAGCGGCATGCCGACCGTGGCGGAGCGGACCGCGGCCAGCACCGCCCGCACCCGCGTCACGGCGGCCAGCTCCGGCAGCGTGGTGTCGCTCCACATCGGCTGGGCCCGCCGGTAGCGGACCGGGTCGCCGTCGTCCGGGTACCAGGCGACGCCGAAGCCGTCGGCGTTTATCGTGCCGCCGCCGCGCATGTCACGCGGCGCCCACGACTGGCGCAGCAGCCCGTACGGCGGGTCGAACAGCAGGCTGTGCAGGAGCACAGGTGGACCGAGGTACGCGAGGTGACGGCACATCGGGCCGGCTCACTCCTCCGGGCCGGCGTCACGGGCGCAGCGGAACCCGCTGAAGATCTGCCGCCGGATCGGGTAGTCCCAGTTGCGGAACGTGCCCCGGCAGGCGGACCGGTCGGTGCCGAACGAGCCGCCGCGCAGCACCCGGTGGTCGTCGCCGAAGAAGACCTCCGAGTACTCCCGGTAGGGGAAGGCGGTGAAGCCCGGGTGGCCCCGGAACGGCGAGGAGGTCCACTCCCAGACGTCGCCCACGAGCTGGTGCACGCCCAGCGGCGAGGCTCCGGCCGGGTACGCGCCCACCGGCGCCGGCCACAGGTGCCGCTGGCCCAGGTTGGCGTGCTCGGTGGTCGGGTCGTCGTCACCCCAGGGGTAGCGGCGGGATCGGCCGGTCGCCGGATCCCAGCGGGCCGCCTTCTCCCACTCCGCCTCCGTGGGCAGCCGCTTGCCGGCCCACGCCGCGTACGCCTGCGCCTCGTACCAGCAGACGTGCACCACCGGCTCGTCGTCGCGTACCGCCGACCAGCGGCCGAACCGGCGGTACGCCCAGCCGTCCCCGTCGCGCCGCCAGTGCATCGGCGCGCTCAGGTCCGCCTCGACGCGGTGCCGCCAGCCCGCCTCGCTCCACCAGCGCGGCTCGTCGTACCCGCCGTCGGCGATGAACGCCCGGTACTGCCCGTTCGTCACCGGCGCGGCGTCGATGAGGTACGCCGGCAGGTCGACGGTGTGAGCCGGGCGCTCGTTGTCCAGCGCCCACGGGTCGGTGGACGTGCCCATGGTGAACGGCCCGGCCGGCACCCGCACCTCCCCGCCGACCCGGGCCCGTGGCTCCGGCGGGGGCGGCGCGTCGAGCACCGGGGCGCCGGCGCGCAGCTGGTGGGTGGCGAGCATGGTCTCGTCGTGCTGCTGCTCGTGCTGCACGATCATGCCGAACGCGAACCCGTCGGCGACGAGGGGACGCTCGGTGAAGCGGATGCCGTCGAGCAGGTCGAACACCTTGTCCCGCACCGTACGCACGTACGCGCGGGCCTCGGCCGGCGGTAGCAGCGGCAGCGCCGGCCGGTCCTTGCGTGGCTGCTTGAACGCGTCGTAGAGGTCGTCGATGTCGTGGCGCACCGGGTCGCGGCCGCCGACGTCGCGGACCAGCCACAGCTCTTCCTGGTTGCCGACGTGCGCCAGGTCCCAGACCAGCGGCGACATCAGCGTGGAGTGCTGCCGGACCAGGTCGTCGTCGTCCACCGCGTCGGTCAGCAGCGCGGTACGGGCCCGGGTGCGCTCCAGCTCCGCGGCGATGCGGTCGCGTAGTCGCTCGGTGGTGGTCACCGGTGTCCCCTCTCCGCGGCGGCGCGGTGCCGCCGGATCGCTCGCTGGGTCTCGTCGTGGATGCCGGCCGGCAGTTCGAGCCGGGGCAGGGCCGTCAGGGCCAGGTCGAACAGCGCCGCCGCGGCGGTCGCCAGCGGGCGCTCGGCCAGCCCGCACCGGGCCGCCGCGCGCCACCGGTCGGCGACCGGAGCAGCAGCCGCCAGCGCGTCCCGGGTGGTCGCCGGGTCGGCGAAGATCGCCGCCAGCACCGCCAGCGGCACGGTCCACTCCGGGCCGGGCTGGGTGTCCAGGTAGCGCAGCTCCAGGTAGCCGCGCGGGCGTACCGGCGGGAACAGCGTGCTGAGGTGGTATTCCAGGTCGTCGGTGGTGGGCGGGCGGGGCAGCGCCCCGGCCAGCCAGTCGGCGAACGTGACACCGGGCGGCGCGGTCCAGTCCGGGCCGTCGCCGCGTACGCAGAGCAGCGGCGCGGCGAGCGCGTACCCGGTCCAGGCCGCCACCGGGTCCTCGTCGGCGCGCTCGGGCGACCAGACCGGACGCGTCCGGGCCGGGTCGATGGCCAGCCAGGTGGCCATCCGGGCGGAGGCCCAGCCGGTGCGGCGCCCCGCGTGCCGGTCGGCGGTGGCGAAGGCGGCGAGCAGCGGCGGGCCGACGGCGTGCGCGGCGGCCCACCGCTGCGCCAGATGGCCCGGCTCGCCCGCGTCCAGGCAGACCTGGAGGCCGGCGGTGCTGTACATCATCGCCCGTCCCGCCGGGCCACGGCGGTCGAAGGCACACCGCATGGCCCGGTAGCGCGGGGTCTCCACGACGGGCTGGGGAAGGCGCCAGGGGTCGATGCCGCTGCGGCCGAGCACCAGGCCGGCGGCGTCCAGCCGGGCCCGCAGCTCGGCGACGTCCGCCTCGGTGGCGAGGATGAGCGCGGCGACCGACGATCGCGGTGTCGCGGAGATCTCCACCTGCCCGCCGGGCTCCACGGTCACGGCGCCGCCGCGCCGGAGCTCGTCGGCCGGGCTGGTGGGGTCGAGGGCCACGGGGCTGTGCCGCCCCAGCGCCTCGCGTAGTCGCTCGCGGTCGACCGGCTGGGCCGGGTCCGCGGCGTCGTGCACGGTCCACTCCAGTTCGACGCCGACGAGTGCGGGTGGCCCGGTCTTGAAGCAGATCCGGGCCAGGTGGCCCCGGGCCGCCTCCTCGTCCCCCAGGACGACTGCCCGGTCCAGATCCGGCGACATCACCATGGGACGGCTCCTCCTCGGCGATGGGCGACGACGTCGTCGCGACGCGCCCGGCCGGGACGGCACGGGACGCCGCCCAACCATCCTCTGTCTAGCAGACGAGATCCGCTTGCC
The DNA here is from genome assembly GCF_008868145.1 of Micromonospora sp. AMSO1212t. Taxonomy (NCBI): domain Bacteria; kingdom Bacillati; phylum Actinomycetota; class Actinomycetes; order Micromonosporales; family Micromonosporaceae; genus Micromonospora; species Micromonospora sp. AMSO1212t. The sequence goes on along the minus strand of NZ_WBKS01000025.1, from coordinate 8,705 downwards.
CGGAGAGATGAAATTTTGTCCGGAATCTGATTGCGCCGAGGCGTTCAGTCGTCCGTCCGCGGACCCGGGCGCTCGGGCTCCGGCTCGTCGTCCGGGCCCTCCGCCGGCGCGTCGACCAGGTTCCGGCAGTAGCTCTCCACCTGCTCGGGGCCGCCCGCGGCGGCCACCAGGTCGGCGAAGCCCGGCGTGGTGAGCGCCTTCTCCCGCTGCCGTTCCGGCTTGGCCAGGTAGGCGCGGCAGTGGCCGGCCATCCGGCCGCTGGTGGCCGGGGGCGCGGGTGGCCCGGCCTCGGCGCTCGGCGTCCCGGACGACGCCGGGGTCGGCGCCGGTGGCGACGCCGCGCCGGACGCGTCGCCGGCCGGGGTGCTCGGCGCCGGCCGCGACGGCCCGGTGACGCCGGGGCCGGTGCCGGTCGGTCCGGCGCCGGTGGGTCCGGCCGTCGTCGCGGGCGGGACCACCGGCTCGGGAGGGCGGTCCAGGCGCACGGCGGCGAACGCCACCCCGGCGACCGCGGTGGCGGCCAGCCCGGACAGCGCGGCGGCGATCCGCAGGCGCCGGCGCGGGCGCGGCGCGGCCACCGCCGCCGCCGTCGGGGCCGTCCCGTCCGTGGCGCGGGCCGCCCGGAAGGCGGCGAGCGCCCGCTCCTCCCCGGCGACCTCGCCGGGGGCCGCCGGTCCGGCGGCGGCGGACAGCAGCCGGGTCAGCGGGTCGGCGTCGGCCCCCGGCGGCGTGCCGGCGCGCGCCGCGTCGAGCAGGCGGTCGGATTCCGCCCGGTCGGCGGGCCCGCCGGACCGGCGAGCGTGCATGCCGTCGTCTCCCCTCACGTCAGCCCTCCGCCGGCTCGGCCTCGGGCGCGTGCGGCACCTGGCGGTCGGTACGGGGACGCGGCGCGACGGCGTCCCGGACGTCGTCCGACGCCGCCGAGCGCTCCAGCAGCGCGGCCAGCCGGCGCAGGCCCCGGTGCGCGGCGGTACGAACCGCGCCGGCCCGCCGGCCCAGCACCCGTCCGGCCGTCTCCGCGTCCAGGCCGATGACGGCCCGCAGCATCACCGCCTCGGCCTCGGCCGGCGGCAGCGTACGGATCAGCGCCAACGCGCTCTCGGTGGCGATCGCCTCACCGGCCCGGTCGGCGGTGTCGACGTCGGCGGCCAGGTCGTTGAGCGCCTGCAGGGGCACCGGCACGGAGGGACGCCGCCGCTGCCGGCGCAGATGGTCCATGGCTCGGTTGCGGGCGATCGTGACCACCCAGGCGCGGAACTCGCCGCCGGTGAACGACGGCAGGTCGCGCGAGATCTGGAGCCACGCCTCCGAGGCCACGTCCTCGGCGTCGGCACCGACGAGGGCGGTCAGGTAGCGCAGCAGCGCGGGTTGCAGGCTGCGGTAGAGGAAACGGAACGCCTCCTCGTCGCCCGCCTGCGCCCCGGCGACCGCCTCGTTCAGCTCGGCCGTCACGCTTGCCGTCCCGTGACGGCCCGACGCCGGGCGTCGACGGGTGCCGACCACACCGCCATCCGCACTCGGCCCCCCGGTGAGCTGATCAGGCACGCGCACGAGCGTGCGGTGCGCCTTGGACACTGCCGCGCGGCACGGGCGTCGGCGGGACATACCGTACCGGCGACCCGGGGCGGCCGGGAGTCGGGCCGACTCCGGGAGGGACCGAGTGCTTCGGCAAGCCGTCGGAGGCGGGGAAAACAGAGAGAAATGTCTAGCCCCGCCATCGGCGTGTCGGGGTAACGCTCAGGGCGGTCGCGACGCTCCCCCGGATGGATCACCGCCGGCACGGCGGACCGCGAGCGCGGGGGCGCATGACTTTCTGGCCGATCGTACCGGGTCGATCACGATCAGCCGATCGGCGTCCCGGCTGCCGGGCACCCGGCCGTTCGGGCCGGCGGAGCCGGACGCGGATATCGCGGGAAATACTTCGCGCCTGCTGTGGGTACGGTATGGGGGTGCTGTCCTCAGACGTCGTACTCAGCGGTCGGTACCGCCTGGATGACCGTGTCGCCACCGGCGGCATGGGCGACGTCTGGCGTGCCACCGACCTGGTCCTCGGTCGTCCGGTCGCGGTGAAGGTGCTGCTTCCCGCCCTGGTGTCCGACCCCGACTTCATCGCCCGGTTCCGTTCCGAGGCCCGGATCATGGCCTCGCTGCGCCACCCCGGCGTGGTCCAGGTCTTCGACTGCGGTGAGGACGACCTGCCCAGCGGCGGCCGGGCCGACTACCTGGTGATGGAGTTCGTCGCCGGCGAGCCGCTGTCGCGGCGGATCGAAACCGCCGGGCAGCTCGAGGTCGCCGAGACGATGTCGATCGTGGCCCAGGTGGCGCAGGCGCTGCACGCGGCGCACGACCGGGGCATCGTCCACCGGGACGTGAAGCCGAGCAACCTGCTCGTGCAGGACGACGGCACCGTGGTCCTGGTCGACTTCGGGGTGGCCCGCTCGACCAACGTCACGAGCATCACCAGCACGAACGCGGTGCCCGGCACCGCCCTCTACATGGCGCCGGAGCAGGCCGCCGGCCGGCCCGTCTCGGGTGCCACCGACGTGTACGCGCTCGGCGCCGTCGCGTACTGCTGCCTCACCGGCAGCCCGCCGTTCACCGGCGACAACCCCCTCCAGGTGGCCGTACGCCATCTCGACGACGAGCCGCCGGAGCTGCCGGCGGATATCCCGGCGTCGGTGCGGGAACTGGTGTCGCGGGCGCTGGCGAAGGATCCGGCCGACCGCTACCCGAGCGCGGCGGCGATGGCCGACGCGGCGCGGGCCGCGCGTACCGACTCGCCGACGGCGACCGTGGCGCTGCGTGGCGCGGCGGGTACGGCGCGGTCGCGGGACGACCAGCCGGCGGTCCGCCCGGGCGCCGCGGTGGCGACGTCGCGGCGGCGGGGCCGGCGCGGCACGCTCGTCGGGGCGCTCGGCGCGGTGCTGGTGGCGATGGGCGCGCTGGGCGCGCTGGTGGCGGCCGCGAACGACACGGCCGAACCCGCTACGAAGATCGACAAGACGGCGCCCGCGGTGGCGCCGAGCGACCAGGCCGCCGAGCCGGTCGCCGACGAGCCGTCGGCGGACGACGACTACTACACCTACCGCCCGGCCGGTCCGGGCGGCCGGCCGTCGGCCACGCCCTCGGTGACGCCGAGCGCCTCGGCGATCCCGTCGGCGCAGCCGAGCGTGACTGACGAGCCCGCCCCGACGGACGAGCCGAGCAGCACGCCGTCCAGCGCGCCGACGACGACGGCACCCACCACGGCGCCGGCGCCGGACCCGACCACCGCCGACCCCGGCACCGGCACCGGCGGCGGAGACACCGGCGGGCAGCCGGTCACCCAGCCCTGACCCTCGGCACCCACGAGCCGGCCCCGCCCACGGCGGAGCCGGCTCGTCCGTGTCCGGACCGAGGCGGGTCAGTCCGCGCCGAGCGACGCCACCACCGGCCGGGACAGGGCGCGGCGGGCCGGCAGGACCGAGGCGAGCAGCGCGGCCACCACCGACACCGCGACGATCAGCCCGATCCGTCCCCAGGGCAGCACCAGCGTGAAGTCACCGCCGATGCGGGCCACCACGGCCGTCGCCCCGGCCGCCGTCCCGGTGCCGAGCGCGATGCCGAGCAGCGTGCCGACGAGCGCGGTGAGCACCGCCTCGACCGCGAGCACGCCCCGCATCCCGGCCCGGCTGAGGCCGACCGCGCGCAGCACCGCGGTCTCCCGGGTGCGTTCCACCACGGACAGACTGAGCGTGTTGGCGACCCCGACCAGCGAGATCACCACGGCCAGGCCGAGCAGCGCGGTGACGAACCCCAGCACCAGGTCGACCGTGCCGGTGAGCATCTTCTTGTACGCGGCCTGGTCCATCACGTTCACCGTCGGGTATCGGGCCAGCACCGACTCGACAGCCCTCCGGGCCGCGTCGACGCTCACCCCGGCGGCCGGGTCCACCTCGGCCAGGTAGCCGCGCTCGGCGGGGAACAGGGCGCTGAAGTCGGCGTCCAGCACGTCCACCAGGTGACCGGCGGGCACCGGGCTGCCGGCCAGCACCGGCTCCTCGTCGGCCACCACCGCGGCGACCCGGAACGGCCGCCCGGCGAGGGTGATCGTGGAGCCGGCCGCCCAGCCCCGGTCCGCGGCCAGTTCGCGGTGCACCAGCACCGACCCCGGCCCCAGGTCCGCCGGGTCACCGGCGTCCACGGCGGACAGCGTCCGCCGGACCAGCGCCGGATGCGCGGCGCGCAGCTGCACGTCGCCGACCACCCGGCTGCGCTGCTCGTGCACCACACCCAGCTCCGGGCGGGCGGCCAGGTCGTCGGCGAGCGTGGCCGGCAGGTCACCGCCGATGCCGGTGACCAGGAAGTCCACGCCGATCCGCGCGTCCACCGCGCGTTCGATGCCGGACTTGACGCTCGCCGCGCCGACCACGAAGGCCGAGACCAGCCCGATGCCGATCACCATGGCCGTCGCGGTCGCGGCGACCCGGCGCGGGTTGCGCACCGCGTTCGACACGGCCAGCCCGCCGGTCGCGCCGAACGCCGCGCGGAACGGCCCGCCGAGCACCCGTACCAGCGCCGGCACCAGCACCGGGCCGAACGCCACGATGCCGCCGAAGGCCAGCAACCCGCCGGCCGCGACCAGCACCACCTGACCGGTGGCCCCGGCGCCGGCCAGCGCCGCCACACCGGCGGCGAGCGCCAGCGCGCCGACCGCCAGCCGGAGCCGCCCGGCCGGGCGGACCGGGTTGATCGCCGCGTCGGTGAGCGCGGCCACCGGGGCGACCCGCGTGCCCTGCCAGGCCGGCAACGCGGCCGATGCCACGGTGAGCAGCGTCCCCAGCCCCAGCGAGACCAGCAGCGTACGCGGGGTCAGGGTGAGTCCGCCGCCGAGCGGCGCCCCCGTGCCGGCGAGCAGGAGGCCGAGGCCCCCGGCCACCGCCGCGCCGGCCAGCACCCCGGCCGCGGAGGCGAGCAGGCCGGTCACCGCCGCCTCGGACAGCGTGGCCCGGTAGATCTGACCCCGGGTGGCGCCGACCAGGCGCAGCAGCGCGGTACGCCGGGAGCGCTGGGCGAGCACGATGGCGAAGGTGTTGGCGATCACGAAGCCGGCCACCACCACCGCCACCGCCGCGAACGTGCCCAGCAGCATCCCGAACTGCCGCAGGTCGCGTACCGCGTCGTCGACGGCCGCGTCGAGGACGGCGTCCCGGTCCCGGACCGTCACGTCCGGCCCCACCACGGCGCGGACCCGGTCGGCGAGCGCCGCCGCGTCCACTCCGGGCCGCGCCGCCACCATGATCCGGCCATAGCCCTTCTCGCCGCTGACGGTGAGCGCGTCCGGGCCGGTCAGCCCGATGTACGGGCCACCGACGTCGCGGGAGCTGCCGTCCACGTCGACGGTGCCGACCAGGGTGAACGGGCGGGCCGCACCGTCCCGCCCGCCGATCGACACCGGGCCGCCCACCGTGAAGCGCTGCTCGGCGACGGTCTCGTCGTCCAGCACCACCTCGCCGGGGCGCTGTGGCAGCCGCCCGGTCACCACGTCGTAGGACTGGAGGTCCGCCTCGGTCGGGATCGCGGCGAGCACCGCGTACCCGAGCACGGGACGGCCGTCGGCGCCGACCACCCCGGCGGAGCCGGTCAGCTCGCCCGCGGCGGCGGCCACCCCGTCGACGGCGCGTACCCGGTCCACGAGCGCCGGGGGCAGCGGGTCGGTCTCGGCGTACGCGGCCACGTCGGTGTGTCGGTCGAACTCACCGGCCCGCTCGTACGCCCCGGCGCGCATGCCGTCGATGAACATCAGCGTGCCGGCGACGAACGCGACGCCGAGCACGACGGCCAGCGAGGACAGCAGCAGGCGCAGGCCGTCGGCGCGGACCTGGCGCAGGGTCAGGCGCAGCATGCCGCTCACCGCCCCGCCGGGGCCGCGGCCGGGTCGAGCCGGCTCAGCGCGTCCCGGACGTCGCCGACGGTCGGCTCGTGCAGCTCGTCGACCAGCCGGCCGTCGGCGAGGAAGACCACCCGGTCGGCGTGCGCGGCGGCGGCCGGGTCGTGGGTCACCATGACGACGGTCTGGCCGAGCGTGTCCACCGCCTCGCGCAGCAGTCGCAGCACCTCCGCGCCGGAGCGCGAGTCGAGGTTGCCGGTCGGCTCGTCGGCGAAGATCACCCACGGCCGGGTGATCAGCGCGCGAGCCACCGCGACGCGCTGCTGCTGCCCGCCGGACAACTCCGCCGGACGGTGCCCGAGGCGGTCGGTCAGGCCCACCGCGGCGACCACCTGACGCAGCCACGTCGCGTCCGGCCGGCGGCCGGCGATCGCCAGCGGAAGGACGACGTTCTCCTCGGCGGTGAGCGTGGGCAGCAGGTTGAACTTCTGGAAGACGAAACCGATCCGGTCCCGGCGCAGCCGGGTGAGCCGCCGGTCGTCGAGACGCGTCAGGTCGGCGTCACCGATGTGGACCGCCCCGGCGGTCGGCCGGTCGAGGCCGGCGAGGCAGTGCAGCAGCGTGGACTTGCCGGAGCCGGACGGGCCCATGACGGCGGTGAACCGGGCGGCGGCCAGGTCGAGGTCGACGCCGTCGAGCGCGACGACGCGGGACTGCCCGGCGCCGTACTCCTTGCGCAGCGCGCGGGCGGCGAGGGCGACGCCTGTGGTCGGTGTTGCGGTCACGGTGGTGCTCCTGTCGGACACGGTCTGAAGACCCTTCCGACGCTAGGTCCGGCACCCGCTGGTTGATCTCCACCTGCGCGCTCGGCCTCGGTGCGACCACGGTCGTCCCCCACCGGGGGAACCCGTACGACCTGAGACGTACGACCGGTCAGCCGCCGGGCGTGATCAGGCCACTCTCGTACGCCAGCACCACCGCCTGGACCCGGTCACGGAGCTGGAGCTTGGCCAGGATCCGGCCCACGTGTGTCTTCACCGTCGCCTCCGCGACGTGCGCCCGGGCGGCGATCTCGGCGTTGGAGAGCCCCTGTGCCACCAGCAGCAGCACCTCGCGCTCCCGCTCGGTGAGCTGCGCCAGCCGGGGGTCCGCCGCCGGCGCGGGGCCGAGCTGCCCGGCGAACCGGTCGAGCAGCCGCCGGGTGATCGACGGGGCCACCACCGAGTCGCCCTGTGCCACCACCCGGATCGCGGCCATGAGCTCCTCCGGCGGCACGTTCTTGAGCAGGAACCCGCTCGCGCCCGCGCGCAGCGCGGCGAACGCGTCGGCCTCGGTGTCGAACGTGGTGAGCACCAGCACGCGCGGGCCGCCTCCGGCCGAACGGGCACAGATCCGCCGGGTCGCCTCCACCCCGTCCATGGTGGGCATCCGCAGGTCCATCACCACCACGTCGGCCTCGACCCGGTTCAGCACCCGCAGCGCGTCCGCGCCGTCGATGGCCTCGCCGACCACCTGCAGGTCCGGCTGGGAGTCGAGCACCATCCGGAACCCGGCACGCACCAGCGCCTGGTCGTCGACGATCATCACCCGCACGGTCACGCCGCCGCGCTCCCTTCCTCGATGCCGGCCGCCGCCGGCAGTGGCAGCCGCGCCTGTACCCGCCAGCCACCGGCGAGTGCGGGGCCGGCGGCGAGGCTGCCGTCGTACACCCCGACCCGTTCCCGCATGCCGACCAGGCCGTGCCCGCCGGACGGCGCCGGGCGGACCGCCGGTCGGCCGCCACCGTCGTCCACCGCGCGGACCACGACGGTGTCCGCGCCCCAGTCCAGCGTCAGCTCCACCGACGCGCCGACGCCCGCGTGCTTGAGCGCGTTGGTCAGGCTCTCCTGCACCACCCGGTAGACGGTCAGCTCCAGGCCGGGCGGCAGCGCCCGCGGGGCGCCGACGCCGCCGCAGGTGATCCGCAGCCCGGCGGCGCGGAACCGGTCGAGCAACGCGGGCAGCTCCACCAGCGCGGGTCGCCGGTGCGCCGGCTCGGCGGATGGCTCGTCCACCGCCGGCGGCGACTCCGGGCGGTCGGGTTCCCGGAGTACGCCGACCAGCCGCCGCATGTCCTCCAGCGCCTGCCGGCCGGTGTCCGCCACGACCTTGGCCGCCTCCCGGGCGGTGGCCGGGTCCCGGTCCAGGGTGAACCGAACCCCGTCCGCCTGCACGATCATCACGGCCATGCTGTGGGCGACCACGTCGTGCAGCTCACGGGCGATGCGGGTGCGTTCCTCGGCGACGGCGGCGCGCGCCTCCGCCTCCCGTTCCCGCTCCAGCGTGGCGGCACGCTCCTCCAGGCTGACCACGTAGAGCCGGCGGGTCCGCAGGTTCAGCCCGGCCAGCCAGACCGCGCCGACGATCAGGGTGTAGAAGAACGCGCCCATCCACCAGGGCGCGGCGCCGGGCGACTGGAGCGCGGCGAGCACCCCGCCGATCACGGCGACGACCCCGGCCACGATGCCGTCGCGGAGCCGATCGGCGTACTTGACCACGCTGTAGAGGGCGATCAGCACGGAGATGTCGTAGCTGAGCGGACCCCAGCCGGCGATCACCTGGACCAGCGCGAGCGCGGCCACCAGGGCGCCCACCGCCGACGGGTGGGTACGCCGGAAGAACAGCACCGCCGCCATCGCCAGGCCGACCGCGCACGCCGCGAGCCCGGTCTGCCCGGCGAGGTACCCGGACAGCGCGAAGAACACGACGAGCCCGCAGACGGCGGCGTCGAACGCGAGGCCCCGCAGCGGACGACCGAGGATCAGGCGGTTCACGACCCCCCAGCCTAGGCCCGCCC